>JANOBL010000935.1:0-2169 GCA_031411635.1 Betaproteobacteria bacterium | reverse complement strand
TCCATAACCACGCATCAGGTGGTCAGCTCCTCCCGGCTGATGCGGGCCAGCAGCGTGGGGTTGGCGATCTTGTAGCCGTTGAGATGCAGGATCGGCAGCACCGCACCGTCGTGCGCAGGGTTCAGAAACTTGTTGGAATGCCAGCTTGCCGCCAAGGCACCGGTCCCGGCCTCACCGTCGCCCACGACGCAGGCAACGATCAGGTTGGGGTTGTCAAAGGCCGCCCCACAGGCGTGGGCCAATGAGTAACCCAACTCGCCACCTTCATGGATCGAGCCCGGCACCTCGGGTGAGACATGGCTGGGAATGCCCTGCGGCCACGAGAACTGGCGAAACAGCCGCTGCAGGCCGTTGCGGTTGCGTTCGATGGCCGGGTAATGCTCGGTCTACGAGCCTTCCAGGTAACTGTGCGCCACGATGCCCGGCCCGCCATGGCCAGGGCCAGGGCCAGGGCCGATGACAAACATCATGTTCAGGCTGTTGTCCTTGATCAGCCGGTTCAGGTGAACATAAGGCAGGTTCAAGCCCGGTGTTGCGCCCCCATGCCCCAGCAGGCGCGGCTTGATGTGTTCGGGCTTGAGCGGGGATTCGAGCAGCGGGTTGTCTTGCAGGTAGCTCTGCCCCACCGAGAGGTAGTTTGCCGCACGCCAACAGGCGTGCATCTTCTGCAGCATGTCGGGCGTCAGCGGATCGGACATGGGGATGTTTGCAGGATGGGCCAGGCCAGCGTCAGCGTCAGCGTCAGCGTCAGCGCAGGCTTGAATCGATTGAACATGACCATATCCCACGGCATCGGTATTCGACGCGCCAATCTACGTGCACGCGCGGCCGACAGCCGCAGGACAGCAGCACCCGCCAACGCAGGATCAAGGCTGACAGGGAGATCGTTCCCAGGCCGCGCAAAATGCGACTGGCCGCACACCATGAACGCCGTCATTGCAACCATCCCCAAGCCAGGCGCCCAGATCGATTGGCGCCTGGCCATTGAGGGCATGACCTGCGCGTCCTGCGTATCGCGCGTCGAGAAGACACTGCTGCGCATGCCTGGCGTGCTGCGGGCGGAGGTCAATCTGGCCACCGAGTCGGCATCCATCACGCTGGCCGCCGGCCACAGCGACGAGGCGGCGCTGGCGGCCGTGGTGGCGGCCGTGGCGCGCGCCGGCTACCTGGCGCGGCCACCGCAGGCCGTGCCCGAGACGGCTGCCAAGGCTGCCTCACAGCGCGCTGCCGAGTGGTGGCCGGTAGCGGTGGCGGCAGCCCTCTCGGCGCCGCTGGTGCTGCCGATGATCGGCCTGCTGTTTGGTCAGCACTGGATGCTGCCCGGCTGGGTTCAACTGGCCCTGGCCACACCAGTGCAGTTTTGGCTGGGCGCGCGCTTTTACCGCGTGGGCTGGAAGGCCCTCAAAACCGGCAACGGCAACATGGACTTGCTGGTGGCGCTGGGCACCAGTGCCGGCTATGGCCTGAGCCTGGTGCAGCTTCTGCGCCACGGCAACCAGAGCATGCAGCGTTACTTCGAGGCCTCGGCGGTGGTCATCACGCTGGTGCTGCTGGGCAAGTGGATGGAGACACGGGCCAAGCGGCAGACCACCGAAGCGATACGGGCACTGAATGCACTGCGCCCCGAGACCGCCCGCGTGCGGCGCGCCGGCATGGATACCGACGTTCCGGTTGCGCAGGTTCGTGTTGGCGACGTGGTGGTTGTGCGGCCCGGTGAGCGGCTGCCGGTGGACGGCCAGGTGCTTGAGGGTGGCAGCGATGTTGATGAATCGCTGATCACGGGAGAAAGCCTGCCAGTGGCCAGGCAAGCGGGCGACCAGGTCACCGGTGGCGCGGTTAACGGCCAAGGCTTGATCGTGGTGAAAACGACTGCCGTGGGTGCCGAGGCTACGCTGGCGCGCATCGTGCGGCTGGTGGAATCGGCGCAGGCCAAAAAAGCCCCCATCCAGCGGCTGGTGGACCGCGTCAGCGCCGTCTTCGTGCCGGTGGTCATCGCCGTCGCACTGGTCACGTTGCTGGGCTGGGGCTGGGGTTGGGGCGTGACCACTGGCAACTGGGAGGCCGCCATCCTGAATGCGGTGGCGGTGCTGGTGATCGCCTGCCCCTGCGCTTTCGGGTTGGCCACGCCAACCGCGATCATGGTGGGCACCGGCGGCGCCGCCAAGCGCG
>JANOBL010000934.1:0-4609 GCA_031411635.1 Betaproteobacteria bacterium | reverse complement strand
CTCGTCTCGTCGACGTATCGCTCCAGATCATCACCCGCACGATGAAGCTGCTCACCCGTCGGGGGGTGTTGGTCGAGGAGGGAGGGTTCGACGTACGTGGCTGACGACGACGTTGACTCGGACAATGCTCGCACGCTCAGGCCATGCAGGCGGCGGCCTGTACCTCCCGCATCGCATTCGGCCCGCGCGCTGGGCAGAAGGTGCTGACGGCGCAGGGCACGATGCCCAGGCAGACGGATTTCAAGCAAGCGCTGTGCGCCGACATCGACGGTTTCAGCCTGCACGCCGCCGTGCGTTGCGGCGCCGACGACCGCGAAGCGCTGGGGCAGCTGTGCCGATGCATCACCCGCCCGGCGCTGGCCAACGAACGCGTGCAAACCCGCGCCGCCGGGCAGGTGCTGCTCAAGCTCAAGACAGCCTGGCGCGACGGCATCACGCACCTGGTCAGGAGTCCGCTGGGTTCATGCAGCGGCTGGCGGCGCTGGTGCCAAGGCCGAGGCTGCACCTGATCCGCTTGCATGGCGTGCTGGCACCCAACGCCAAGCTGCGCGTGATGGTCGTGGCGCAAGGGCCCGAGCCGACAGCCCAGGCCGCGCCACCCGCTGAGTGCGAGGCGAACTGTGCGCACAACCGCCCGGTGCGGTTGAGCTGGGCCGGCTGCTCAAGCGTGTCTTCGAGATCGACATGGAGTACGGCCCGAACTGCGGCGGCGAGCTGAAGATCATTGCGGCGATCCTGGAGCAACCGGTGATCGAGAAGATCTTCACACACCTGGGGTTGCAGGCCCGGGCGCCGCCTCGCGCAGCCGCCCACGGTCAATCGCTGCAAGCAGCTTGACGATTGCGATCCATGACGTTTCAGGCGGCTCCGGTGCCCAGGGCTGCGGAGAAAGGCTGCGTCCGAGTTCTCCGGGAACGGTCAAAGCGACCCGGAGCCAGGGTTACGAAGTTGAAAACGAGGGGCCAACACCCCATGGAAGCGGCTCAGGTGCAGCCTGGGCCGTGGCACGAGGACTGCCAGGCGCTGCATGAACTCCAGCGGGCTCATGACCAGGTGCGTGGTGCCGTCGCGCCAGGGGGTCTTGAGCTTCAGCACCACCTGGCCCGCAGCATTGGTTTGCACGCCCTCATTGGCTAGAGCGGGGCGCGTGATGTAGCGGTACCGTCGTTCCAGCGCCGGGCGGTCGTCTGCGCCGCAGCGCACAGGTGACGTTGCGTTCTGCCATCACGACGTCGAAAACCCGCAGCAGGTTGAGGTCGAGGGTGCGGAAGTTGATGGGGGCGCATGCCCGAATCTAAGTGCAAACCCTTACTCGTGCTCGCAGCGGGTCAAGGCATCTCCAGTAGACCAAGCTTTTCGTTCAGCTCGATCAACGCGCGCGCAGCGACCGTCAGCCGATCGCGGTCGCGCATCGCCCACAGCAGCCTGCGCTCGGTGCGCATGCCGCTGATCGGTGCGACGGCGAGGCCGAGGGCCCGCACATACGGCAGCGCGCCAACCCGAGGCAGCACCGCCAGCCCAAGGCCCGCGGCAACCATGCGCGCCATAGCATCGAAGCTGCGCACCTGTGCACGGATGCGCAGCGGTTGGCTCAGCGCATCGGCCGCTGCGGCCAGCTGGCGGGTCAACGAGGTCGGCCGCGACAGCGCCACCAGGTCCTGGCGCAACAGATCGGCCAGTGCCACGGCGCCGTGCGGGCCGGCCGGCACCAGCGCATGCCCGGCGGGCATCAGCAGCACCAGCTGGTCGACATGGCAGGTTTCGGTGTGGAGGCCTTCGCCCGGCGTGTTCTCGCCGATCACCGCAAGCTCAGCGACCCCGCGCACGACGGCGCGGATGCCGTCTTCGCTGGTCGCATCTTCGAGGTCGAGCACGACATGCGGGTGGGCGTTGGCGAAAGCCGCCAGCAGCCCGGGCAGGAAGCCGCTGAAGGCCGAGGTGTTGGCCCACAGCCGAAGCTGACCGGCGGTGGCGCCGCGCACGTCGCCCATCGCCAGCGCCAGTTGCTCCAGCCGCGCCACCATCTCGAGCGCGTGCGGCAGCAGCGTGCGCCCGGCGGCGGTGGGCGCGACGCCGCGCTTGCTGCGCTCGACCAGCGGTGCCCCGACATGCGCCTCGAGTTCGACGATGCGCTTGCTGGCCGCGGCCAGCGACAGGCCGAGCTGCGCCGCACCGGCCGTCAGGCTGCCCTGGTGCACGGCGGCCACGAAGAGGCGCAGCGTGACGAGGTCGAAGCGATTCAGGTTGGTCGGCACGGGCGAGTGATCCTCAATCAATAGTTGAGGATGAGTCAATCAGAAACGAACCTAAGCGTCCGCGTCACGGCGACGATGCACCATTCGCCCCTTGAACAACACCGACCCGGAGACAACGATCATGCTGCAACCCACCCGCGCCCTGTTGGCCGCCGCCGTGACCACCCTGTGGCTGGCCCAGGCCGCTGCACAGACTTTCCCGACCAAGCCGGTCACGCTGGTCGTGCCCAACCCGCCCGGCGGCGTGGTCGACACCTCCGCGCGGCTGTTGAGCGACCCCCTGGCCAAGCTGCTCGGGCAGCCGGTGGTGATCGAGAACAAGGGCGGCGCCAGCGGCAACATCGCCTACCAGCAGGTGGCCCTGGCGGCGAAGGACGGCCACACGCTGCTGATCTCGTATTCGGCGTACCACGTCGGCAACCCGTCGCTGTTCGCCAAGATGCCGTGGGCGCAGAAGGACTTCGTGCCGGTCGCGCTGCTGACCGCGGCCACCAACGTGATCGCGGCGCACCCCTCGGTGCCGGCCATCACGCTGAAGGAATTCGTGACCTACGCCAAGGCCAACCCGGGCAAGCTGAACTTCGCGTCGCAGGGCAACGGCTCACTGTCGCACGTGGGCACCGCGCTGCTCGAACAAGCCACCGGCACCGACATGACGCACGTGCCGTACAAGGGCTCCGGCGCGGCGATCCAGGACGTGCTGGGCGGCCAGGTGCAGATCTTCATGACGACGCCGCCGTCGGTGATGCAGCACGTGCAGGCCGGCAAGCTGAAGGCCTTCGCGGTGACCGGCAAATCGCGCCACCCCGGACTGCCGAATGTCCCGACGACGGCCGAAGCGGGCCTGCCGGGCTTCGAGCTGGAGGCCTGGGTAGCACTGTTCGCACCGGCGGGCACGCCGCCGTCGGTGGTGCAGACGCTGACCGAGAAGGTCAAGCTCGCACTGGCCTCGCCCGAGGCCAAGGGCGCCGCAGACCGCAGCGGCATCGAGATCCGCTACCAGGGCCCCGAAGCGCTGGCCGCGCTCGTCACGCGCGAGACCGACTACTGGGCCCAGGTCATCAAGGCGAAGAACATCAAGGCCGACTGAACCCCATCGCAAGGAAACAACCATGTCACGCATTCATTACCGCATCGGGCAGATCGTGCCCAGCTCCAACACCACGATGGAGACGGAGATCCCGGCGTTGATCCGGGCCCGCGAAAGCGTCGCCCCCGAGCGCTTCAGCTTCCATTCGGCCCGCATGCGCATGAAGCACGTGACGAAGGAGGAGCTGGCGAAGATGGACAGCGACTCCGACCGCTGCGCGCTCGAGCTCTCCGACGCCCGCGTCGACGTGCTGGGTTACGCCTGCCTGGTGGCGATCATGAGCATGGGGCGCGGTTACCACCGCGTCAGCGAGCAGCGGCTGCGCGGCCGCACGCTCGAGAACGAAGGGCCGGCGCCGGTGGTGACGAGTGCGGGCGCGCTGGTCGAGGGCCTGCACGCGCTGGGCGCGAAGAAGGTGGCGCTGCTGGCGCCGTACATGAAGCCGCTGACGGCGCTGGTGGTCGACTACATCGAGCACGAGGGCATCGAGGTGCTGGACGCGGTGTCGCTGGAAATCAGCGACAACCTCGAGGTCGGCGCCCGTGACCCGCGCGCGCCGATCGAGATCAGCCACCGGCTGAACACCGCCAACTGTGACGCGGTCGTGATCTCGGCCTGCGTGCAGATGCCGTCGCTGGCCTCGGTGGAGCCGGTCGAGAAGCGCATCGGGCTGCCGACCGTGTCGTCGGCCGTTTGCACGACGTGGCGGATGCTGAAGGCGCTGGAGCTGCCGGCGCATGCGCCGGGCGGCGGCGCGTTGCTGTCAGGCCGGTACTGAAGCGGCGGACCGGCTGACGGGCGACGCGCGCGCCGGCGGTCGTCGGTTTAGATCAGGGCCGCAACAGCCTGCCCCATCTCGCTCGTCGAGGCCGTGCCGCCGAGGTCGCGCGTGCGCGGGCCTTCGGCCAGCACCCGCTCGATCGCCTTCAGCACCGCGTCGGCACGCCGAGCGATTGAGACGCAGTGCAGGGCTTGAGACCGTGCGGGCTCACCCTCGAGAGCCTCGCGTGCAAGCCATCGGCCGGCACCCCAGCGGGCGCCACATGGCACCCCAGTCCTCGACGAGCGCCACCGCCCGGGAACAGACCAAGCTGTACCGCCTGGTGCAGCAGCACGCCGCGACCTTCTTCGGCGAGGCCGAAGTCGCTGCCGGCGCCGACCTGCCTCAGTTCGTGAACGACAAGTTCTTCCTGGAGTGACCTTGCCCCCGAGAAACGTACTGCATAGCTGATGATGAAATCGCAGAGATGGAGCACGACAAATG
>JANOBL010000933.1:0-14988 GCA_031411635.1 Betaproteobacteria bacterium | reverse complement strand
GGCCGAGGAGAGTGGCCACATCGAATCCTTGACGGCCTGGGTGATCGACCAGGCATCGGGCCAGCTTGCGGCCTGGCGCGAGCACTATCCTTCGAAGGCGCACCTGGACATGCACGTCAACATCTCGGGCCGCGACCTGACCAACGGCGCGCTGGTGCCGCTGGTGCGGGAGATTTTGTTGCGCCACGCGCTGCCGCCCAAGGCGCTGACCCTGGAGATCACCGAGACCACGCTGATGGGCAACCTGAAAGTGGCGCTGGACGCGCTGTATGCGCTGCGCAAGGTGGGTGTCAAGTTCAGCATCGACGACTTTGGCACCGGCTACTCGTCGCTGGCCTACCTGAGCACCTTGCCGTTTGACAGCCTGAAGATCGACCGATCATTTGTGATGGGCATGGACCGCCAGCCGCAAAACGTCGAGATCGTGCGCGCGGTGGTCAACCTGGGCCGCACCTTGGGCAAAAAGATCATCGCCGAGGGCATCGAGACGGTGGAGCAGCTTGCCACCTTGCAGACCATGGGCGTGCACGTCGGCCAGGGCTATTTGCTGTCGCGCCCGCTGCGGCCAGACCAGGTGGTGAATCTGTTCAACAGCGTGGTGGTGGAGCCTGGTTGAGGGCTGCGGGCAAACCGCCGCGAATCAGAGGTCTGGCGCGTAGCGCCTGGCCATTTCTTCCGAGGTCTCCGGCGCAACCACGATGCCGGTTTGATCACTGATCATCTTGCCGGCGCTGGGCAGGGCCGAGCGCTCAACTTGCGCCGATGCTTGCCAGAGCCTGGACCGCATGAAAGCCTTGGCGCAGTGCAGGTAGGCGGCAGTGACCACCACCCGCACAACCAGCTTGGGTGCGCGGCGCTCGCTGGTGCAGGCGCTGATGTCTTCAGCCGAAGTTGACAGGCTGGCGTTGCCGTTGATGCGCAGCGTTTCGTCAAATCCCGGGATCAGAAACAGCAGGCCGATCTTGCCGGTTGCCACGATATTCTGGAAAGAATCAAGCCGGTTGTTGCCAGGCGCGTCGGGTAGCAGCAGATCCCCGTCGGCGGTGACCTTGACAAAACCGGGGTCGCCGCCGCGCGGCGAGGCGTCCAGGTTGTAAGCCGGATCGGCCGTGGCCAGCATGACAAACGGCGACAGGGCTATGAAACTCCGGCAGTGCACATCGAGCGCCAAAATCTCTTTCTGGACCGCTCTGGGCTGGGGCTGGGCATACAGTTGGCGCAGCCCATCCTGAGAATCGATGGTCATGGCAAGGCGGCGCCAGACGGTTTACTTCTTGGCTTTTGGTTTGTGCACGATGGTTCTCTCAAACCAGGCCTCATGCATACGCCCCAGAAACTGCGCGTCGATTTTGTAGCCCGATTTGTCGCCCATCACCGATTCACTGCCGCATTTTGGGCAAAGTGCGGTCTGCGCATTGGCAGCGGCGGGGTCGTTGAAATTGCTCAGGTCCAACCCGGTCCAGGCGACAATCTCGGAAGGTGGAAAGAGCTGGATGCAGTAAAAACAACCACAAACCGTGCTCGCCTCGATCTCGAGGTAGTTATTGACCGCATGACGCTGCGCCGCAAGTAGATCAACCATGAATATGTCACCGCTGGTTTTGTGAAGCAATTGTGAAAGAAGAATACACCTGGCGCACGCCGCGCATCAACCAAAGATGGTGTCGCTTTGCGCATGGGCATTGCCAATAAACAGCCGCAATACCGGGCTGGCGCCGTCATGCTCCCAAACCCGGGCCTGAATCAAAAATTGCCGCCCGGCCACCCGGAAGACATCGCCTTGCGCCGGTTGAATCGAATGATTGGCCCAGAATTTGGGGATGACAACCTTGTTTTGCCGGATCCAGGCCTGGTCATCGGCACTGAACGACAAGATGATCCGGATATCTTCTTGGGGCATGGGATGTTCCTTGGGTGGGGCGGTGATTTGGCTTTGAAGTTCGGCATCCGGCAGACGGCGGGCACCGGCTGATTGTCGTCACCACAGCGTGCCCACCGCAACCGGAAAAGCGGCAACGGCAGTGGCAACCCGGGTCAACCCATGGCGCGCACCACCTGGTCGCGGCCACCCCAGCAGCGAGCAGCGCTGCAGCGCGGCGATGCACGGGTCGCGCGCAAAACGGTCGTCCTGCCTGGCATCGTCCACCAGCAAGGGCTGGCGGGTGCGCTCGGCATAGCGCAGCGCCGACAACGGCAACAGGCCACGGGCACCGGCTTGTTCGACTGTCAGCGGCGCGTGGCCGGCATCGTCGGCGTCGTCGGATTCGGCGCTGCCGGCCAGCACCCAGCCGGCCGGCGCATCGCGCCACAACACGATCTGCACCTGGGTGGCGCCGGTCATCCCGCCCAACACCTCAACCACACGGGCTTTGAGCCGCGCCAGGCTGGTTTCTGAACTCAAGGCCTGCGAGGTGCGCAGGATGGCCATCAAGTCCACGGTATCGACCGGGATGTTGATGCTGTCGCGGCGCAGGCCACCATCGCTGTTGTGGATGCTGCCGCTGCCCTGGTCATGGTCTTGCCCGGGTTGTTGCAGCCCGCGCAAAAGCGGTTGGGCCTGGGCCAGCGCCTGCAGCCTGCCAGGGCCTTGCACCGCCTGCACCAACGCGGCCTGCAGCGCGCCGATCTCGGCCTCGCGCGCAATCGCCCGCGACGGCGCCGCCAGCCGCAGCGCAAAGTCGCGCTCGGCCAGGGCGAACGGCGTGGCGTCGGCGCGCGCTTGTTGCCCGGCCAGCCGGGCCAGGTCAAAAGCCAGGCCCTCGGCGCTTTGGTAGCGCCGCTCGGGCTCTTTTTCCAACAGCCGCAGGATGATGTCGGACAGCAGCGGCGGCAGGCCGGGCACGCGCAGCACCGGGGCGACGGGCTCGCGCGCCAGGTGGTCGTGGATGAGCTGCAGCGCATCGTCGGTGACAAACGGCGGCCGGCCGGTGGCCATCTCGTACATGGTGGCGCCCAGCGCGTACTCAGCGCTGGCTTGCAGGCGGCGGCGCACGATCCAGGTGCGCTCGCTGCGGCACAGCCATTCGTCATCAAAGCCTGCGGCCAACGGCCCGCAGGCGCCGGCTGGTCGGGCGCTCATGCCCCGTCCACCAAAACACAATGCAGGGCGTGGAATTGGAAGACCATGGTGGGCTGGGCCGTCGCAAACAGGTTGATCAGCGCTTCTTCGGCAGGCCGGTGCACAAATTGAGTGCGCGGCGGGTTGTCAACCGCAGCCGCTTGCAAGTGGTGCGACCTGAACCAGAGGGCTGCAGGGGCTGCAAGCCTTGGCTTTAACCCGCCCGACGGCACTCAAGTTTCACGGCCTGCAACGGTGATGCTGCCAGTTCGCCCGCAGGATGCTGGCACTATCGCCACCTTGAGGAGGATGCGGTTGCCGTTGGCCCGGTCCGGTCCCGCCCGTTCGGGCGCCGTCACTGGCTCGGCAGGGCAGTGACGCTCGGGGCGCCTGACTGGCAAATGCGCCATCGTGCAACGTCATGTCACAGATCTCACAGACCGAATCCCGTGTCGCTGTCCTCGTGGACTGCGACAACACGACACCGGATGTTTTGGAGCACGCCCTTCGGGTCGTGGCGCAGTTCGGCCGGGTGGTCTTGCGCAGGGGCTACGGCAATCACAGCACTCTCGCGAACAAGTGGCAAGAGGCCCTGGTACGGCTGGCCTTCATGCCCTGCCTGCAGTACCAGTACGCGGCAGGCAAGAACACCTCGGATATCGCTCTGGCGCTGGACGCCTTGGAAGCGCTGTTCGACCACCGTGCCGACACGTTCTGCCTGGTCACCAGCGATTCTGACTTTGCCTACCTCTGCCGCAAGCTGCGCGAACGCGGTGCCACGGTGCACATCGTCGGCGAAGCCAAGACGCCGGACGCCTTGCGCAACGCCAGCGATCAGTTCTTCGAGTGGAGCAAGCCACCTGCTGCGGAGGTGGCCGGCATGGGCCAAGAAGGCCAGGGCCGTCCGCAGGTGGCCAAAGCGGAAGCTGTGAAGCCCGAGGCGCCCAAGCCGGCCGCCAAACGCCGACCGAAGTTCATCGTTGACGCGGTGAACCTGCTGGCGAGCGACACCGCCGAAGGCAAGGTTCACCTGGGCGGTTTGGGGCAGTACCTCAAGCGCACCGATCCCTCCTTCTCGCCGCAGATCTATGGGCATTCGGGTTTGCTGGACATGCTGCGCACCTACGACCTGCTAACGGTTCAACAGGAGCCCGGTGGTCACTGGTCGGTCCGCCTGAACCCGAAGGCCGACAGCAACGACACTGCGGACGGCGAAACGCCCGTAGCGACAAGACCCGCACGCTCAAGCAAGGAATGATGCAAAAGTTGCTGACTGGCCGCACACGGCTTTTTGAGCCCGGGGCCCACAGGTTGCGAGGAATGGCATGACCGAGGCCGAGCTGCTGCTGATGCTGGCCGGGGGCGAAGACAGACGCCACCAGTTCAAACGCGACGCCACCAACGCCGATGGCCTGGCCGCCGAACTGGCGGCTTTTGCCAACAGCGGTGGCGGCCGGTTGTTCGTGGGTGTGGCGGACGATGGCATCGTCACCGGCCTTGACGCCGCTGCTGTTCGGCGGCTCAACCAGCTTGTCGGCAACGCGGCCAGCCAGCATGTGCGCCCGCCCGTGCACCCGCTGACCGACAACGTGCAAACAGCGCACGGCCTGGTGATGGTGGTCACGGTGCCCAATGGCCTGGCCAAGCCCTATGTGGACCACCAGGGCCGCATCTGGGTCAAGCAAGGTGCGGACAAACGGCATGTGACGGCGCGAGAGGAAATGCAGCGCATGTTTCAGCGCGCTGGCTTGGTCTACGCCGATGTGGTGCCGGTGACTGGCAGTCATGCAGAAGACATCGACGGCAAAGCCTTCAACGCCTATTTCAACCGCCGTTATGGCCAACGCCCCGAATGGGCAGGCCAGCCGCAGGAGCAGTTGTTGCACAACCTGGGCCTGGGTGATGGGCGCGAACTCAGCCTGGCCGGACTGCTGCTGTTTGGCAAGCATCCGCAGCGCTACCGCCCGGCGTTGGTGGTGAAGGCCGTGGCTTTCCCTGGCACGGCGCTGCATGACAAGCACTACCTGGACAGCGAAGACATAGATGGCACTTTGTTGGAGCAGTACCAACGCAGCTTTGCCTTCATCCGCCGCAGCCTTCGCCATGTGCAGGGCCATCAGGGCTTCAATACCCTGGGGCAATTGGAAATTCCGGAAGCGGCGCTGGAAGAACTGCTGGTGAACGCGCTGATCCACCGCGACTACTTCACCAGCGCTTCGATCCGCCTGTTGGTGTTTGCTGATCGGGTGGAGATCATCAGCCCTGGCCACCTGCCCGACAGCCTGAATACCGAGACCATCCGTCACGGCGCGACCAACCGCCGCAACCCCACGCTGACCGAGCATGCGGTGCATATCCTGCCCTACCGCGGGCTGGGCACCGGCATCCCGCGTGCATTGCAGGACTGGC
Organism: Betaproteobacteria bacterium; assembly: GCA_031411635.1. Lineage (GTDB taxonomy): Bacteria > Pseudomonadota > Gammaproteobacteria > Burkholderiales > Burkholderiaceae_C > Pseudaquabacterium. Next base: position 9,521 of record JANOBL010000933.1, on the reverse strand, counting down.
CCGACATTGCGCTCATCGACGATGCAGCGGCCAACCAGTTTCGGGTGGTGATCCGCCGGCCGGCCGCCGGTGTGCCGACCAGGGATGTCACCCCCGAAGTCACCCCCGAAGTCACCCCCGAAGTCACCCCCGAAGTTCTGCGCATGCTGGCGGTGATGCAAGGCGAAATGGGGCGATCCGAATTGATGTCGGCACTGGACTTGCGAGACCAGAAGCACTTTCGCCAGCACTACCAGCAGGCGGCCATGGCGCTGGACTTGATTGAGATGACAGTGCCAGACAAGCCCAACAGTCGCCTTCAGAAGTACCGGCTGTCGGCCGCTGGCCGTGCCCGCCTGCAAAAGAACACAGCCAGGGAGTAAGCAACATGCCACCTGCAACGCGGCCTGAACGGCTTACCCAGAACCGCGCCGTCAAGCGCGTCACCGAATCGCTGGCGCCGGGCGGTCTGGGCTACGCCAACCTGGGCCACTGGCGCAAACGAGAACGCAACCGATGCATCGAGACCGCGTACGTCGTGGTTCACGAGATGCTGCATTTGCTGGAGTCCACGCACAGCGATCAGTTTGTGTTGTTGCTGGATCGGCATTGGCCGCAATGGCGGGAATCGCGCGGGGAACTGAATGCCTTGCCGCTGGCACCTGAGATCTGGACCGAGTAGCAAAATGTGCCAACGACTTTTTCGACCCTGCCAACCTGGACACACCCAAAGCAACAAGGAGACCTCTGTGACCCGTCAAAAACCCCACTGCGCACCCGCAGCACTTTCATTGGCCGGGCCTGGCATCGCGCTGGGCATCACCGTTTTGCTGGCAGCCTGCGCTGGCGATCCGGTAACGCCAGCGTCTGCCAGCGGGCCGCCACTGGCCTGTGACGACCGGCTCAAGACGGCTTTCAAACCCGATCCACTGACCAGCGTGGTTGCGGTGCAAACCTTCAACAAGGGCGACAAGGTTTTTGTGTCGGATTCGGCCACCCCCGTCACGTTGGCCGCAGACCTGTGCCTGGTCAAGCTCCAGGTGGGCCCGGGCAACCCGGGGCCGGCCGACGCCCGCTCCACCTCCGCCGGCATTGGCATCGAGGTCTGGCTGCCAAGCCATGCCGCCTGGAACCAGCGCATCCGCAACTACGGCGGCGGTGGTTTTGTCGGCGGTGGGCACCTGAACCCGGCCAACAACGGCGCCACGCTGCAAACGGCGGTTGGCAGCAAGTTTCCGGCACCGGTGATTGCCGGCATGGGCTATGCATCGGGCACCACCGACGCCGGGCAGCGCTGGTCGCAAAACGGCTCATTCAGCTTTTTGCCCGATGGCCGGCTGAACCAGGCACTGCTGAAGGATTTTTCGTACCGCAGCCTGGTTGAGCAGGCCGTCAAGACCCGGGCGCTGGTGAGGCTGTACTACGGCAGCGATGCCAGGTACGCCTACTTCGATGGCCACTCCACCGGCGGCCGCCAGGGCTGGAAAATGGCCCAGGACTACCCGGCGTCTTACGACGGCTACCTGATCGCAGCGCCCGCCATCAGCAGCGGCAAGTTTGGCCTCAACTCGTTTTATCCCCAGGTGGTGATGAAAGCCGAGCTGGGCTACACGTCGGCAGACCCGGGCTTTGTGGCGGCCAACTTCAAACAAAAAGTGTCCGACGTGAACCGGCGCGCGGTGCAAGCCTGCGACAAAGAGGGCCTGGGGTTTTTGCTGGACCCGTTTGCCTGCAACTACGACCCCAGCAAGGATGCGGCGGCGCTGTGCAGCGGTGTGGTGGGCCAGGGCGTTACCGGCAGCAACGCCGACCCGGCAAGCTGTGTCAGCCTGAAAGAGGCGCAGGTGATCAACAAAATCTGGTACGGCATCACCAGCGACGGCAGCCATGATGCCAACCAGACGGCGTTAGCCCGCAGCGGTGTGGCCCTGGGTGCCAAGCAGTTGTGGTGGAGTTACCCGCGTGGCGCCAACTGGGGCGCCATCATCGGCAGCGTCAGTGGTGCCGACAAGCTGGCGCTGTTTCTGCAGGACGTGCGCTACGCGCCCTCCACCCTTGTCAACCCGGGGGTGGACCTGGTGAATGCCTCGTCCAACGAACGCGACCGCTGGCGTCAAATCGACCAGGCCGCCCTGGTCGACGCGTTCAACAAAGGGCTGGCGCTGGAGCCCGTGCTGGGCCACGTGAACACCGAAGCCGCCGATCTGAGCCGGCTGCGCGAGCTGGGGCGCAAGGTGATCACCTACACCGGCCTGGCCGAGGATGTGATTCCGCCGGCCACGTCGGTGAACCACTTCGAACGCATTGCGGCCACGATGGGGGGTATCGCGGAAGTGCAGAAGTTTCTGCGCCTGTACCTGGTGCCGGGCAAGGCCCACAGCTCGCAGGGCCGGGGCTACGTGGTGGCCAGCGCCAGCGATGCCAGCCGCAACAACACGGTGCCGCTGCCCGCACTGCCAGGCGCTGGCAACCAGACGCCGTCGCGCGAGCAGGACCAGATGTTCACCGCCCTGGTGGACTGGGTGGAAAAGGGCAGCGCACCCGGCAGCATCACGGCCACGTCGCGCGATGGCACGGTGAGTTATCCACTTTGCGTCTACCCGCAAAAGGCAAGCTGGAACGGCAGTGGATCGCCCAAGCTGGCGGCCAGCTACGCTTGCCGCTAGCGGCCTGAAACACCGCCCGAAACCATCGCGCTGACCGCCTGCCGCAGCAGGCCCTGGTCGGAGCTTTGCACGATCCAGCGGGCGCCAAGCGCAAAGAATTTTTCGCGCTCGGCGCTGCTGCCAACCGCCACACCGATCAGCTTGCCGGCAGCCTGCGCCGCCTGCATCACCTGCGCGGTGGCTTGCTCAACTTGCGCATGCTGGGTTGTGTCAAGCCCCATCGACAGCGCCAGGTCGGCACGGCCGATGAAGAGGCCTGCCACGCCGGGCACCGCCGCTATGGCAGCGGCCTGGTCAACCGCCTGCCGGCCTTCGATCTGGCAGATCACCAGCGCCTGGTCACCACGGCGGATGGCTTGCTGCATGCCCAGGCTGCCGTAGCCGGCAAAGCGGGGTGAGCCGGAATAGCCCCGGTCGCCGCCGACAAATCTGGCATGGGCCACCACCTCGCGGGCCTGGTCGGCGCTGTCGACATGCGGCACCAGCAACCCGGTGGCGCCCAGGTCCAGCACCGCCAGCAAGCTGCTGGCCTGGTGATCGAGCACCCGCACAAACAGCGGCAGCCCCAGCCCCCGGCCGGCCAGGATCGCGATGTCCAGCGCGGCGCGGTCCCAAGGCGCGTGCTCGGCGTCTAGCACCGCAAAGTCCAGCCCGGTGCCCGCCAGGATCTCGATCACCTGCGGTGATGTGGTCTTGACAAAGGTGCCCAGGTGCAACTGCCCCGCGGCGGGCAATCGATAGGGTTCATCCAGTTCGCTGGGCTGGCGGCGGGTCACGATCAACACCCTTTCAGCGGCCCTGCCACTGCAGGATGTACAGGCCGGCGTCGTAGTCGGTCAGGTAGGCCAGGCCGTTGTGGTCGACAAAGACATCCGCGCTGTGCAAAACACGGGCGCGGCCACGCATCGGCTCCATCCAGCGGCTGGGCGTTGGCGGCACGAACCAGGCAATCTCCTGCGGCCGAAACGGATCGCCGATGTCGAACACGCGCAAGCCGGCACTCTGGTAGGTGGCAAACACCGTGGTCGAACTCTGGAACGAGCCGGGCCGGTTCTCGTGCAGGTTGTGCGGCCCGAAATGGCCACCACGGGCTGGGTAGTCCAGGTCGTTGGGCACCGGAAAGGTGGCGATGCTGACCGGGTTGTCGGGGCTGCGGATGTCAAACACCCAGATCGGTTTGCGCGGCTCCTGGTCGATGTTCTGCACCGCCTCGTCGGCGACGACCAGCAGGCCCCGGTCCGGCAACGGCAGTGCACTGTGCGTGCCGCCGCCAAACGGCGGCGACCAGTTGCGGTGGGCGATCAGCGTTGGCGCGGTCTTGTCCGAGATGTCGATCAAGGTGAGCCCCCCATCGCGCCAGCAGCCATAGGCCACATTGCCCGAGATCACCGCATGGTGCAGGCCGCAGCGGCCGGGCAGGGCCGATGCCGATTCGCCGCCGGCGGCCCACATGCCGGGCAGCCACCAGCGCCCGACGATGCTGGGCCGGGTTGGGTCGATCAGGTCGATGATGATCAGGATGTAGTCGGTAAAACCGTCCAGCAGCGCGGAGGCGTATGCATGGCGCTCACCCACCCACCAGATGCGGTGGATGCCCAGGCCCTCGACCGGCATGAAGCCGATCTCGCGCGGCCGCGCCGGCTGGCTGATGTCGTAGACCCGCATGCCGGCCGAATAATCCTGGCCGCGCTGGCCAAAACGCTCGCTGCGCACGCCGCCCACCGAGGTTTGGTAGTAGTCGTGGTCGCTCATCACGCTGCGAAAATCAAACGCTTCGGCCACCAGCAGCAAGTGATCAAAGGTCTGCAGGTGCAGGGCCCATGAGTTGGCGTGGTGCGGCAACAAACCCACCACCACCGGCTGGCGTGGGTTGTGCACATCCACCACGCTGACACCGCGGGTCTTGCTGTGGCCGATGTAGGCATGGCCCTGGGCCACCATCACCTGGTCGCTGTGGCCACGCTGCGACAGGTCGCTGTGGCCGACGGGCTCAAACCCCTTGCAACTGGCGGCAATCACGGTCTGGTCCGACATGTCCTGCCTTTCAAGATGCGGCGGCTACTCGTCCAGCGAGAAGCCGGAGGCCTTGACCACCGGGCCCCAGCGCTCGTGGTCGGCCTTGATGATGGCCTCGAAGGCCGGGCGCGATTCGCCAGCCACCTCGAAACCCAGTTTGGCAAAGCCGTCGATCACCGTCCTGGCCTTCATCGCGTCCTGGATAGCTTCACCAAGCCGGCCGATCAGCTCGGGCGGCGTGCGGCGCGGCACAAAAGCGCCCGACCACTCGGCCGCCACATAACCCGGAAAGGTCTCGGCCACGCTGGGCACGTCGGGCGTCAGCCGTGAGCGCACTTCGCCGGTGGTGGCCAGGATGCGCAGCTTGCCGGTGCCCACAAAAGGCAGCACCTCGCCCAGCACGTTGAGGGTGGCCGCCACCTGGCCGCCCATCAAATCCTGCACCGCGGGTGCACCGCCCTTGTACGGCACCGAGGTCAGCATCACACCCGAGGCGCGCGACAGCATGACGCCGGCAAAGTGGGTGCCAGACCCGGCAGCGGCAATGCCGTACAGCGCGTCTTTGGGGTTGGCCTTGCACCATTGCAGAAAGTCCGCCACGGTCTTGACGCTGGCCGGCACCGCCGGGCCCACCGACAAAGCGAACGAAAACTTGCAAACCCTGGCCACCGGGATCAGATCGACAAACGGGTCGTACGACAGCTTTTTGTAGACATGCGGGTACATCACAAACGGCGAGGCCGGTGAGATCACAAACACGCTGCCATCGGCTTCGGCGCCCTTGGCAACCTCCAGCCCCAGCCGACCGCCCGCACCGGGCTTGTTGTCGATCACGATGGTGCTTGCATACTTGCCCAGCATCTGCTCGGCAACCAGGCGCGCCGCAATGTCGGTGGAGCCGCCGGGCGGCCAGGGCACGATCAGCCGGACCGGCTTGTTGATCACCGGCGTACTCATTGGCGCTGTCGCTTGCGCCGTCGCCAGTGGCGGCAGCGCGCCAAAGCTCGCCAACGCCGCCGCTGCCGGGGCGCCGATCAGGTCTCTTCGCCGGATGTCCATGCTTGTCTCCTGGGGGTTGGCATCGTCCCGCTGCTTCTTTGGTTCTTCGGGTGTGGGCAGCGTGCAAGGCCATGTTGGATCGCTGCGGGCGGCGGTGGAAGCTTGTCGGGCCGGCGTTTCGGCACGCGGAAAGCTGGCCCGCCCGTGTGGCCGCCTGTGTGGCCGCAATGCAGCGGATTCAGGGCGCCGCGTAATCGGCCGCGTTGGCCACCCAGCCCTTGGCGATGAAATCGTGGCGGGGCGGTGAAAAAACATCGATCAGCAGATGCTGGCCGGCAGCTATGCCTTCGGTGGTGTGCACCATGTTCAGCGGCACCACCAGCAGCGACGGTGAGCCCACCGTCAGATGGCGGTCGTCGCGCCACAGCTTGGCATTGCGGCCCCAGGGCTCGCGCAGGTGGTGAACAAATTGGCCGGCCAGCGCCAGCGAGCCCTGCTCCAGATCGGCATGGCTGTGCGGGCTCAGGGCCTCGCGGTCGCGCGGCCCGTCGTAGTCCACCCAGTTGATGCTCAAGGTGGCCGACTGCAGCATCTTCAGGCGCGGGTTGTCCACCGGCGCCGCGATGTGGTCGATGTCGATGATGACAACGCCGCCGGGCTTCTGGCGCCGTTGGTAGGCCGGGGTCGCGGGCAGGATGCGTGGGTCAGGCTTCAGGTAGTTCGACTGGTTGAGCGCGGTAGCCGCATCAATGTCGAAGCGCTGGCTGGCCAGAACGGCGCAACAGGCACCGGCGTCCAGCACGACCGCCACCGGGCCCGGCGGCAGGATGCAAACGCTGCGTGGACTGGCCTCGACACTGGCCGCAGCGGCCGTGATGCGTGCCCCGGCGCCAAACAGCAGCAGCAGGGTCTCGTGCGCGCTGTGAATGTCCAGCGATGCCCCGGGCCGGCTGGCTGCTACCCATTCAACGCTGAAGTTCTGGCCGCGGGCCAGCCAGCGCCTGGCGCCCGCGTGCTCGGTGGGCGGGTGTTGGTCAAACTCGATCAGGCTCGCTTCGTGCGTGCAGTTCAAGTCAGAGGGCATGGCTTGGCTCCAGGTCCGGGGGGCCGACAACCGGCCTCGCGCTGCGCGGGCCAGCTTAAGCGCGCGGCCCGGTTGGGGTGCCGCCATCGCGCGGCATTTCGCCTGCCGGCAAGCCTTGTGCACAGGCGGCGACGATGTCGCGGGCGGTGGCCTGCAGCACCGGCACAAACTGGGTCAACATGCCGGGTGTCAGCGAGCGGCCAAAGGTGGTCAGGCACAGCGTTGCGATCACGCCTTCGGGCTGCAGCAGCGGCACGGCCACGGTTGCCGACGAGCGGCGGGCGTTGGGCAGGCGCACCGCATAGCCCTGGTGGCGGATCAGCCGAAGCTCGTCGTTGAGGTGGCTTTCGTCTTCAATCTGCTGGTCTGGCGACGCATCGCGCAGCAGTTGCAGCAGGGCCAGGCGTTCCACCTCGGGGCAAAACGCCAGGTAGGCCCGGCCCATCGCGGTGTCGAGCAGGCCCAGCCTTTGCCCCAGCGTCGTGGCATGAACCGCCAGCGGGCTGTACGGCATCGTGCTGTAGCGCACCACCACGGCATCGCCGTCCAGCGTGCCGATTGCCAGCGGCCAGCGGATCTCGCGCGTGACCTTCAATGCCAGCGGGCTGCCAAGATCGACGACCCGTGATTTTTCGGTGTAACCGGCGCCAAGCTCCCGCACCTTGGCGGTCAACCGGTAGGTGCCGGCATCACCCTCGGCCACCACATAACCCTCTTGCTGCAAGGTGCGCAGGATGCGAAACAGCGTTGACTTGGCCAGGCCGGTGCGCAAGTGCAGCGCATGCAGGCTGGCGCACTGCACGGTGTTCATCGTGCGCAGCAGCAGCAAGGCCCTGCCTATCGAGCGGATGGGGTCGTCGGCCATCACAAATTCTGCCGCATGGCCCTCGGTCGCCTGGCGGCATGAGCGCCAGCGCCCGGCGCAGCGCGCGGCTTCAGCCGCCCAGCGCCTTGAACAAAGCCACCCGGTTGCCCAGCTCACCCAGCCGCACCTGCAGCACCGCCTGCTCAGCCGCCCACCAGGCGCGTTGGGCCTCAAGCTGCTCCAGCGCGCTGGCGGCACCCTGGCCGGCTTTCAGATCGGTCAGGCGCAAGGTCTCGCGGGCGGCGTCGCGCTGGGCGGTTTGGGCCTGCAGTTGCTCGCGCCAGGTGGCGCTGCCGGCCAGCGCATCGGCGGTGTCGCGAAACGCGGCCTGGATCGCGCGCTCGTACTGGGCCTGGGCCACGCCTTGCGCCGCCTGGGCCGCCGCCACATTGGCCTGGCGCCGGCCGCCGTCAAACACCGTGACCAGGGCGTTGGCGGCCAGTGTGTAAGCAAAATTGCCACCGGCAAACAGCCCTGAGAGTTGCGGCGACGCCTGGCCAACCTGCGCGGTGAGCGTGATGGCCGGCAAAAACGCCGCACGTGCCGCCGCGATGTTGGCCTGGGCCGCCAGCATCGTTTGCTCGGCGGCGATCACATCGGGCCGGCGCAGCAGCACAGCAGACGACACGCCGGCCGGCAACTCGTCCAACCAGGCTTCGTCGGCCAGGCGCGGGCCGGTGCCAGCCGATGTCGCCGACGCCGGCTGGCCCTGCAGCAGCGCCAGCGCATTGGCATCCTGGGCTTGTTGACGGGTCAACTGGGCAATCGTGGCGCGGGCCTGGGCAGCCAGGGTTTGCTGGGCCTGCAGCTCCAACAAAGACGCCGCACCGACAGACTCACGCAGCCTGGTGAGCTTCAGCGACTGCTCGCGGCTGGCCATGGACTGGCGCGCCAGGTCCAGCAACTCCTCATCGGCCTGCAGCGCCAATACCGCCTGCATCACCGAGGCCACCAGCGCCAGCTCGGTGGCGCGGCGGCCGGCCTCGCTGGACAGCAACTGCGCCTGCGCGGCCTGGCTCAGGCTGGCCACGCGGCCAAACAAATCAATCTCCCAGGCATTGAGCTGCAGCCCGGCGGTCAGGCTGGTGGCCTGCTGGCCCTGGCTGTTGGGTGCGCGTGAGGCGCCCAGCCCGGCGCCCACCGTGGGCCAGCGGCTGGCATCGGCCAGGCCCAACTGGGCCTGGGCCCGCTGCACATTGAGCAAGGCCACGCGCAAATCGCGGTTGTGCTGCAGCGCCAGCGTGATGGCCTGCTCCAGGCGCGGGCTGCGCACCAGCGCGCGCCAGTCCAGCGCAGCGGTATCGGCCGGGGCACCGGCGCCCACCGGCAACTGCAAGGCCACGTCAGCGCGCTGCAAGGCATCGGGCACTTCCAGCCTGGGTTGGGCGGGTGGATTGGCACAGCCCAGCAGGGTTGCGGCGGCCGACAGCGTCAGCACCCAACCAGCGCTGCGGGCGGACATCAATCGCGCGCTCATGCCTGCTCTCCAGCCACGGCCGGCAGCGCTGGCGGTGCCGGCGGCGCCCCGATCGGCGTGTGGTGCGGCAACTCATGCTGCACCGGGAACAGCTTGCGCACCACCACATAAAACACCGGCACGAAGAACACCGCCAGCACCGTGGCGGTGATCATGCCGCCCATCACCCCGGTGCCAATCGCGCGCTGGCTGGCCGAGCCGGCGCCGGTGGACAAGGCCAGCGGCAACACGCCCAGGATGAAGGCCAGCGAGGTCATGATGATCGGCCGGAAACGAAGATGGCAGGCCATCAAGGTGGCCTTGATCAAGTCCATGCCCTCGGCCTGCAAGTCTTTGGCAAATTCGATGATCAGGATCGCGTTTTTGGCCGACAGCCCGATCACCGTGATCAGCCCGACCTTGAAGTACACATCATTGGGCATGCCACGCAGCCAG
>JANOBL010000932.1:0-5271 GCA_031411635.1 Betaproteobacteria bacterium | reverse complement strand
GGCGCCCAAGGCGAGTGGCTGATTGGCCAGGGTTTTGCGTATGCCCGCTACAGCCACAGCCAGTTTCCGGGTTTTGGCGCGGCCTGGGCGGCCTGGGTGGCCGATGTGCAAGTCAACCGCGTCACCGGCGAGGTGTTTGTCAGCCGGGTCGTGGTGGGCCATGACGCCGGGCTGATGATCAACCCGCTGGGCGTCACGCAGCAGGTGCACGGCAATGTGCTGCAAACCACCAGCCGGGCCTTGAAGGAGCGGGCGCAGATCGATCCGGTGCAGCGCACCGTTACCAGCCGCGAATGGGGCAGTTACCCGATCCTGAACTTCCGCGATGTGCCGGTGGTGGACGTGCTGCTGATGCCACGCCCCGGCGAGCCGGCGCTGGGCGCGGGCGAATCGGCGTCGGTGCCTGGCACGGCAGCGATTGCCAATGCGATCTTCGATGCCACCGGTGTGCGGTTTCGCAATCCGCCGTTCACGCCCGAGTTGGTGCGCGCGGCGCTGAACCCCTTGCCGGCGCCAGACAGGCCTGCGCCTGCGCCGGTGGCGGCGGTGATGCCCATGCCGCCGGTGGCCGATGCCCAGCGCCCGCGCAAGCCCTGGTGGGCGGTGGCTGCAACGCTGGCCGGTGGTTTGATCGGCCTGGGTGCAGCGGTGCTGGGTTGGCGGCCGGCGATTGCACCGGTGCAGGTCAACCCGGCTGGCTTGTACAGCACCGAGGTGATGGCGCGCGGCCGGGTGCTGGCCGCCATCGGCAACTGCGTGGCCTGCCACACGGCCGAGGGCGGTGTGGCCAACGCCGGTGGCCGGGCGATGGCCACGCCGTTTGGCACCATCTACTCAACCAACCTGACACCCGATCCCACCACCGGCATCGGCCAGTGGTCGTTTTCGGCCTTCCAGCGCGCGATGCGCGAAGGCGTCTCGCGCGACGGCCATCACCTGTACCCGGTCTTCCCGTACACCGCATTCACGCAGACCACCGATGACGACCTGACGGCGCTCTACGCCTGGCTGATGGCCCAGCCGGCAGTGGCGCAGGCCGTGCCCGAAACCCGGCTGACGTTCCCGTTCAACCAGCGGCCGCTGATGGCGCTGTGGAACGCGCTGCACCTGCAGCCCGGGCCGCTGGCCGCAGCACCCCCTGGCCGCAGTGCCGAATGGGCACGCGGCGCCTACCTGGTCAACGGCCTGGGCCACTGCGGCGCCTGCCACACGCCGCGTGATGCACAAGGCGCCGAGCGCGCACAAACCGCCTACCTGGGCGGTGCGCTGGTGGACGGCTGGGAGGCACCGGCGCTGGGTGCGCTCAGCCGCTCACCGGTGCCGTGGACCGAGGCGGCGCTGCGCCAGTACCTGCAGCGCGGCCACCACGCCGAGCACGGCATCGCCGGTGGGGCCATGGCCGACGTGGTGCGCGCGCTGGCCACGGTGCCCGAGGCCGATCTGGCGGCGATGGCGTTTTACCTGGTGTCGCTGCAAACACCGGCCGCAGCGGTGGATGCGCAGGCGCTGGTGGCGCGGGCGGCGGCGCAAGACACGCTGTTGCCAGGCCCCGCCCAGCGATTGTTCGAATCCGCCTGCGGCGCCTGCCACCACGATGGCGACGGCCCCCAAACCCTGGGCCTGAACCAGCCCTTGGCGCTCAACCCCAACCTGCACAGCGAGCGTCCGGACAACCTGATCCGCACCGTGCTGGACGGCATCTGGCAGCCGGCATTCCCGGAGATCGGCCACATGCCGGCCTTCGGCGGTGCGCTGGACGACCGGCAGATCGCCGAGTTGCTGGGCTGGATGCGCCAACGCTTTGCACCCGGGCAGCCGCCCTGGCCCGACCTGCCTGCTTCGGTGGCCAACGCCCGCGCGGCGGTGCGCTGATGCGCTTACCGGTCGTTACCGATTGCTGCGCACGCCCCCCCAGTTCAAACACTGCGGCCGCTTGAATCAAGGCTGGCAAGGTGCTACTTTCGGCTCTGACGTACGCTGTTTTGATCGGTGTGCATTGCACGGTACGCCGCTGTTTCCATCAATTTCCAAGAGGCTGCAATGAACTTCCATCTGATCAACCTGGCGGCGGCCGGTGTTTTGCTGGGCCTGGCTGGTGGGCCTGCCCAAGCAATCACAGTCAACTTCAACGGCTTGATCGGCCCGGCACTGGGCACGGCTGGCAATGGCCAGGTCTACAGCGAAGGGGGCCTGACCTTCACGTCGGATTTCCTGCAGCACTGGGGCAGTGGTGATCTGGAAAACGCCGACCCCGGCGGGGCCACCCTTTACCACAGCGAGGTGGACCCCCCATTGGTCGTGACAAGAACTGCCGGCGGCAGCTTCACGCTGACCTCGTTTGCGCTGGCCGAGGCTGACAACGACACCACCCCGACCTCGGTCAGCTTCAACTATACCGACGGCAGCGGCACGTTTACCAGCTTGTTGGTGCTGGATGCGACGCCGGGCTTGCAGACTTTTGTCGTCAACCGTCCTGGCGTGACCAGCTTTGCGCTGGCTGACGTCGATTTCCAAATCGACAACATTGTCTACGAGGTGGTTGCCATCCCCGAGCCCAGCAGCACGGCCCTGTTCTTGGCCGGGATAGGGCTTTTGGGCGCGCTGGCGCTGCGCACGCGGCGCGGGCACCTCTGATGTTCGCCTGAGCACCTGCCGGCACCAGGCTCAGCGCAACCATCCCAGCAAGGCCAGCGCCGCAGGCAGCCCCAGCATCGCCAACAGCGTGGACACGGTAACCAACCCCGCCACATAGCCCCCGTTGCCACCCATGCGGGTGGCCAGCACATAGGCGCTGCTGGCGGTGGGCATCGCGGCAAAGGCCACGATCACCGCCTGCTGCGCCGCAGGCAGCTTGAGCACTATCACCAGCCCCAAGGCCACCGCCGGCAGCACCAGATGGCGGATCGCCATCAAGCCTGCCGCCAGCCCCGGCCCCTCGCGCAGCGCGCCAAAGCGCAGCCCGGCGCCCACCGCCATCAGGCCCAGCGGCAGCGCCGCCGCACCAATGCGGGCCATCGTGATCGACACCAGCTCGGGCAAATGCAGCCCCGCCAGATTGGCCACCAGCCCGGCCAGCGTGGCCACGATCAGCGGGTTGCGCACCAGCTCTTTCAGATAACCATGGCCACCCTGGCGAGCCAGCGGCCACACCGCTGCGATGTTGCACACCGGCACACACAGCGAGGCCAGCAGCGCCTGCCAGGCCACGCCCTGGACGCCGGCCAGCCGCTCGGCCAGCGCCAGCGCCACATAGCTGTTGAAGCGGAACGCGGTTTGCGCACCGCTGGCATGCAGCAGCGGGTCTACCCCCGGCAGCCGGCCCAGCGCAAACGCCAGCGCGATGCCGGTGCCCACCACTGCCAGGCCGCTGCCGGCAAAAGTCAGCATCGCCACCGGGTTGATCGGATAGCGCACGATGGCATGGAACAGCAGCACCGGGAACAGCAGGTAGTACACCAGCCGCTCGGCGCCGTCCCAGACCGGGCGGTCCAGCGCGGTGTGGTGGCAGATCAGGTAACCCAGCGCGATCAGCGCAAAGTCGGGCAGCAGGATCAACAGGTCGGGCATCGCCCGAGTTTGCCAGTGCGTTGCCAGCGTGCCTGGCATGGGCCCCGGCGCTGGTCGGTCAGCCGCTGCCTGTGCCGCCGCGTTATGGTGCGTCTGTGCCAGCCACTGCAACCCGCCGCAACCCAGCCATGCCACTGCCACGCCCGCTGATCACCCGCGCCTGCCGATGTGGGCTGGCCGTTTTGCTCGTCGGCATGGTCAGCATGGCCAGCCTGCCGGCGCTGGCGGCCGAGCCGGTCAACCCGATCGGCGGTGTGCGCTTCGAGCCCCAGGTGCAGCTTGGCGGCCAGCCGCTGCAACTCAACGGCACGGGATTGCGGGCGCTGCGCATCTTCAAGGCCTATGCGGCCGCGCTGTACCTGGTGCAGCCGGCCGGCAGCGCGGACGCGGTGGTGGCCCAGCCGGGCGCCAAGCGCCTGCAGATCCGCTTGCTGTGGGGTGTGCCGGCGGAGGAGTTCATCAAGGCTTTTCACCTGGGCCTGGAGCGCAACAGCCCGCCCGAATTGCAAGCCCGGCTGGCCGAGCGTGCGGCGCGCTTTGATGCGATGTTGCAGCCGCTGGGCAAGATCAAATCCGGCGATACCGTGAACCTGGATTACCTGCCCGGCCAGGGTCTGCTGTTCTGGCACAACGGCCGCCAGTTGGGCGCGGCGATTCCGGGCGAGGATTTTTACGGCGCGCTGCTGCGGGTGTTCATCGGCGAGCAGGTCAGCGACGAGCGGCTGCGCTCAGGGTTGTTGGGCAAGCCGGCCTGAGTTGCCAGCCGTCACAATCCTCTGATCGGGCCAACGCGGCCCTTGGTCGTCAGGAGCCTCGCCATGCACCGCACCCATTTCCTCCTGGTCATTGCCGCGCAATTTGCCGCGCTGTGCGCAGCGCCGCTGGCAGCCCAGGCCCAGGCCTACCCCAACAAGCCGATCCGGCTGGTGGTGCCGTTTGCCCCCGGTGGCACCACCGACATCGTGGCCCGGGTGATTGCCGAAAAAATCGGCCCGGTGCTGGGCCAGACCGTGATCGTCGAGAACAAGGCCGGCGGCGGCGGCTCGGTGGGCGCCAACGAGACTGCCAAGGCCACGCCGGACGGTTACTCGCTGGGCATGGCCACGGTGTCCACCACGGCGGCCAACCCGGCGATCAACCCGAAGATTCCGTACAACCCGATCACCGATTTCACGCCGATCAGCAATGTGGCGGCCACACCCAATGTGATTGCGGTGCACCCGTCGTTTCCGGCCAAGGACTACAAAGGTTTCCTGGCCGAGTTGAAAAAGAATCCCGGCAAATACAGCTTTGCCAGCTCGGGCACCGGTGGCATCGGGCATTTGCAGATGGAGTTGTTCAAGAACCTGTCCAACACCTTCGTCACCCACATCCCGTACCGCGGTGCCGGCCCGGCACTCAACGACACGGTGGCCGGCCAGGTGTTGATCATCTTTGACAACATGCCATCGGCCTTGCCGTTCATCAAGGACGGCCGGCTGGTGCCCATCGTCGTATCGGCGCCCAACCGGCTCAGCCAATTGCCCAGCGTGCCCACCTTCAAGGAGGTGGGGCTGGAGCCGGTCAACCGCATGGCGTTTTACGGCATCTACGGCCCCAAGGGCTTGCCCAAGGAGGTGGTGGACAAGGTCTATGCCGCGATCAAGAAAGCCACCGAAATGCCCGACGTCAAGGCCCGCATCGAGGGCACCGGCTCGCTGGTGG
>JANOBL010000931.1:0-3090 GCA_031411635.1 Betaproteobacteria bacterium | reverse complement strand
CGGTGCCGTCGGCGCTGATTGACAGGCAGCAGTAACCACCGTTCCTTTGGCTGCTCAAGGACTTTGCACGTGCTCGCCCATCGGCGACCGGCGCTACCAGGATCTGGCCGAACGCGACGCCCGACTCGGCGGCCACCAATCGCTCGGCGTGGTGGCCGAGCGCCACCTTCGAGGCGGTTTTCATACCCCGCACCTCGCCGAGTGGCGCCCACGATCCCAGGCGCCACAACGACACCAGCGGCTGGGATTCGTCGGCCAAGGCCACGATGTCGCGCTGAGTTGCCACCGAACCGACACCGCCGGTGCCGGCACGCAGCGTGGCCACCTGCAGGCCGCTGCCAAGGTCCCATACCGTTGCGGGTTCGTTCGACCGGGCCGTGCCGTGACCGATCAGGTACTGCCCATCGTCGCTGGTCACAAACGCCAACAACTGTTTGGGCGGCGTGATGCGCAGGATCTCGCGGCCATCGGGCACCGACCAGACCCGCAGGTCGACCGCGTTGTCGCGCCGGGCCAGCGTGACAAGCCGGCCCTTGTCGCCACCGAAGAACAGGTTGACCACCGGGTCCACATGCTGCAGCAGCGCAACTTCCTTGCCGTCCGACACCCGCCAGACCCGGGCCGTCTTGTCGGCGCTGGCGGTGGCAACAAGCTGGCCGTCATGGCTGAAAGCGATGTCGGCTACCGTGTCCTGGTGCGTCAACGTCGCGGTTCTGCGGCCGCTGGCCACCTCCCAGAGGCCAGCCGTGCCGTCTCGGCTGGCGCTGGCCATGGTCTTGCCGTCGGGCGAAAAGGCCAATTTCAAGACATCGTCGTCGTGCGCCAGGCTGCGCAGTGGCCGCGCCATCAGCGCCAGCGCCTGGCGCAGCGCGGTGTCAGCGGCAACGCCGCCACCGCGCCGCACGGCTTCGACACCCAGCAGTACCGCCTGCTCGAGCATCAGCGCGCCGCCTTCGCGCTCCAGCATGACGGGCCAGTTCAAGTCGGATTTGGCCGCCTTGTCGGCGACTGCCTGGCGTTGCTCGTCGGCCAGGCGTGTCACCTCGGCACCGCCCAGCACGGGTTCGGCCGGTGATGCCGCCGGTGGTGCCTGCAAGCGCGGCGTTGGGCCGGCGGCGGTGGCCATGACCGGCGCCGGTATTGATGCCGATCTCGTCGATGCCAGGCCCTCGGCGCCGGAGGACGGTGGCAGCGCAGCAGGCACGGGCGCAGCAACTGGCGATGCCGCCACCACGGGCGCAGGGCCGGGGCCGGCCTGCCACATCACTGTGCCAAGCCCGACCCCGGCCCCGGCCAGGGCCAGCCCTGCCCACGCCGCGAGTGCGATGGGTCGCCTCGGCCGGGGGGTTGGCGGCAGCGGCGGCAGCGCGGCAAGCGCGGCGGCGGGCCGGCCGATGTGCTCGGCCAGCGCGGATTGCAATCGGTCCAGCGCCGCACCGCCAGCGCCTTGCCAGGCGTCGCTCAAGTCCAGCGTCTGCAAGCGCCGAAACTCCAGCGGCACGCTGACCTTCTCGATCAGCACCGGCACCAACACGTTGCGGCTGGCCGCCTCGGCGGCTTCGGTCTTCACCCAGTCGGAGCTCACCGAATGGGTCGACCAAAGCACCACCACGCAGTGGGCCTTGGCCAGCGCATGCTCGATGGCCTGGTCCCATTTGCGGCCCGGCGCGATGGCTTGGTCCCAGAACACGGTCCACCCACACCCGGTGCACCACTGTGCCAGGCGGCGCGCGAACACCTCGTCTTCGCGCGCGTAGCTGACGAAGACGTCGGGACTTGCGGCGGTCTTGTCCATCGCATCGGCGCCATGGACCGGGTGCGTACGCCCCAGGGCGCTTGCATTGTGCGGCCTGCGTGGTGATCCGCTGCGGTTTGGTGAACCTTTGGTGGGCCGGTGGCGGCCGGCCCCGCCAGCGACAATCCCCCGATGGCCCTGCTCTCCCTCTCCAACGCCCACCTCGCCTATGGCCATGTGGCCTTGCTCGACGCCACCGGCTTTTCACTCGACAGCGGTGAACGCCTGGGCTTGATTGGCCGCAACGGCGCCGGCAAATCGTCGATGCTGAAGGTGCTGGCCGGTTTTGAAAAGCTCGACGATGGCCTGTTGCAGATGACCCAAGGTGTGCGTATCTGCTACGTGCCGCAAGAGCCGCAGTTTGAGCCCGGCCACACGGTGTTCGAGGCCGTCAGCGAGGGCGTGGCCGAGGCGCGCGATGTGCGCAATGCCTACGAGGCCCATGAAGAAGGTGTTGACCTGGACGCCTTGCAAACCCGCATCGAAGCACTCGACGCCTGGAACTGGGAGCAGCGGGTGGACACCACGCTGGCCCAGCTTCACCTGGACGGCGCGCGCGACATCGGCGAGCTGTCGGGTGGCATGAAAAAGCGCGTGGCCTTGGCGCAGGCGCTGGTTGCGGTGCCCGATGTGTTGCTGCTGGACGAGCCCACCAACCACCTGGATCTGGATTCCATCGCCTGGCTGGAGGAGCTGTTGCGCGGCTTCAAGGGCAGTGTGATGCTGATCAGCCATGACCGCTCGTTTCTGGATGCGGTGGCCACCCGCATCCTGGAGCTGGACCGCGGCATCTTGCGCAGCTACCCGGGCAGCTTTGCCACCTACGAAAGCACCAAGGCGCGTGAGCTGGAAGACGAAGCGCTGGCCAGCGCGCGTGCCGACAAGCTGCTGGCGCAAGAAGAGGTGTGGATTCGCAAGGGCGTGGAGGCGCGCCGCACCCGCAGCGTGGCCCGCATCCAGCGCCTGGAGCTGCTGCGCAGCCAGCGCGAGAAGCGGCGCGACTCGCTGGGCCAGGTGCGGCTGGAGCTGGACACCGGCGTGGCCAGCGGCAAGATCGTCGCCGAGTTGAAAGACGTGACGATGCGGTTTTCCGCCAGTTCGGGCGACAAACCGGGCGACAAGCTCATCGTCAAGGACTTCAGCGCCACCATCCTGCGCGGCGACAAGGTGGGCCTGATCGGCCCCAACGGCGCCGGCAAGACCACGCTGCTCAAGCTCATCCTGGTCGAAGTAGGCCACCTCGAGACGGCTGCCCTGGCGCACCTTGCCGGACGTGGGTTGCAGCTCGCCCAGGA
>JANOBL010000930.1:0-4859 GCA_031411635.1 Betaproteobacteria bacterium | reverse complement strand
GGGTGGACGGCAACCCGGCGCGGGCGCTGATGCTGCACCGGGGTGAGCTGATCGCCGAGACCTTGCAGGCGCTGCGCGAATCGGCCCAGACCGAGCTGTCGGGCGCGGCCAAGTCAGCCTCCGCCGCGCCACCGGCGGCGGCCTGGCGGTCTGTGCTGCCAGCACTTGAGCTGTCGCTGATCGGCGAAGACGACGTGGCGGTGGACATCGAGATCGCACGCTGCACCCAGGCCATCAAGCAAGCGGCCGAAACCGAGCTGCGTGAGCTGCACACCTACACCTCGGCGCTGGTGCACGACCTCAACGTGGCGCGCGATACCAACCCCTTCGGCCCGGAGCGCTTTGTGCGCGCGTTCTGGCGCGGTGTGCAGCGCCTGCCCCTCACACGCCCGGTGCTGGCCGCCTTCATGCACCAGGCCGCCGAGCCGCTGGCGCTGGCCTTGCGCCGCGCCTACGCATCGGCCGGCCGGCGGCTGCAAGAGCAAGGCGTGGCGCCCGCCGCCTACCGCACCATCGTGTTTGGCGGCGGCACCGCCTGGGGCGCCGACTTGAGCCGCTACCGCCCGCCCGAAGACCTGCAACAACTGCATGACAGCATGCCGGCGCTGCTGGATGCAGTGGCACCGGCGCGGCCTGCCACGACAAGTTTGCCCGAACCCGCATCCGGGCCCGACCCACAATGGATCGAGCTGCTGGCACGGCTGTTTGCCGCGATCCAGACCGAGCGTGGCCTGGCGCACCACACCGTGGCCTTGCTGCAGCGCCTGCACACTATCGTGCTGCGGCTCAGCCTGCACGACACCTCGCCGCTGGACGCCTACGACCACCCGGTCTGGCGCTTCATGGACCAGATGGCGTTTGACATCGAGTGCAGCGCACCCACGCAGTTGGCCCGCTTGCTGGGCCTGTGCCGCAACCTGATGGATCACCTGGACGCACTGGACAAGCCCGAGGGCAGCAGCTTTACCTGGGCCATCGTGCGCCTGGCGGCGGCGCGCCAGCATTCACTGGCCCAGGCCACCAACGCCGCTGCGCCGCAGATCAAGCGCCTGCAGCGCATCACGCTGGACGAAGCCTCGCATGCCACCGGCACGATGCCGCTGGACATCGGCACGCTCGACACCGTGCCGGCCGAGTTGCTGCCCGAGCCGCACCGCGCACCCACGCCACTCGGCCCGTTTTCGCTGCTGCAAGCCACCACCGCCGGCACCCATTTGCGCTGCCATCTGCAAGGCCAGTGGCGGGTGCTGGTGTGCTTGTGGCAAGACGCCCACCAAGAATTGCTGCTGCTGCATGAGCCCGCCACCACCGGCCTGTGGGCCTTGCGCCAACCTGCGCTGTCGCGTTTGCTGGCCGAGAACCTGGCCCGGCCGATGCGGGTGCGCTCGCTGGTGCGCCGCGCCGCCGACCGGGTGCTGCGTGCGATGTAAGGCGGCGCTGCTGGCCGCGCTGCTGTGTGCACTGGCCCAGACCACGGCTGCACAAACCGCGCTGTCCCCGGCCGCCAGCCCACCGGCCGAAACATCGCCCACCCGCCCACGCATCGGCCTGGTGCTGTCTGGCGGCGGTGCCCGTGGCCTGGCGCATGTGGGCGTGCTCAAAGTGCTGGAAGAACTGCACGTGCCGGTCGATGTGATCACCGGCACCTCGATGGGCGCGATCGTCGGTGGGTTGTACGCCAGCGGCATGCGCGCGGCTGATCTGGAGCGCGAGCTGCGCGCGGTGCGCTGGAACGAGGTGTTTGCCAGCCGGGTGGAGCGGCGGCTGTTGTCGCAGCGGCGTAAGGAAGAGGACTTCGAAATCTCACCGCTGATCGAGCTGGGCCTGCGCGACGGTGAGCTGGTGGCACCCACCGGTGCGGTGTCCAGCCGCGGGCTGGAATCGCTGCTGCGGCGCTTTACCTTGCCGGTGCGCGCTGTGGCGCATTTCGACAAGCTGCCAATCCCGTTCCGCGCCGTGGCCACCGACATGGAAACCGGCGCCGGCGTGGTGCTGGACCAGGGTGATCTGGCGCTGGCACTGCGCTCCAGCATGAGTGTGCCCGGCCTGTTTGCACCCACCGAGGTGGCGCACCGGGTGCTGGGCGATGGCGGCCTGGTCAACAACCTGCCGATGGACGTGGCGCGCGCGCTGGGCGCCGAGGTGTTGATCGTCGTCAACATCGGCACGCCGCTGGGCAGCCGCGACAGCCTGGTCTCGGTGGTGGGCCTGACCAGCCAGATGATCAACATCCTGACCGAGCAAAACGTGCAGCGCAGCCTGGCCATGCTGCGGCCCGCCGATGTGCTGATCGCGCCGGTGCTGGGCAGCCTGGGCTCGGGCGATTTTGACCAGGCCGCCGTGCTGATGGCGCTGGGCGAGGCCGGCGCGCGGGGCCGCAGCGACCGGTTGGCCGGGCTGGGCCTGGATGCCACGGCCTACGCCGATTGGCGATCGGCCCAATCCAGGCCCACGCTGGCGGCGACCCGGCTGGGGGCCGTGCGCATCACCGGCAGCAGCCACACCAACCCCGACCGGCTGCTGGCGATGCTGGACAGCAAACCCGGCCAGGCCTTCGACCCGGCACGCGCCGAAAACGACGCCCGGCGCCTGGCCGCCGGCGGCGACTACACCCGGGCCGACTACCAGTTGCAACCCGGCCCGCAGGTGGGCGACGGCGACACCCTGGTCTTCAACCTGGAAGACAAACCCTGGGGCCCGAACTACCTGCATGCCGGGCTGGACATGAGCACCGATTTTGGCGGCCGCAGTGCGTTCAACCTGAAGCTCAGCCACAACCGGCACTGGCTGACGCCCACAGGCACCGAGTGGCGCAACCGGGTGCAGATCGGCGAGGTGCCACAGCTCTTCACCGAGATCTACCACCCGCTGAGCTGGAGTCGGTCACGCGCCGACGACTGGTTTGTCGCCGGATACGCCGGGCTGGAGCGGCGCCGGGTGCTGCGCTACAGCAGCGATGGCGGCGCCGAGCTGGCCAGTTACCAGCTTGGCCTGTTCAACAGCGGGCTGGACATCGGCCAACCCTGGGGCGATCTGGGCGAGTTTCGCTTCGGCTGGTCACACCTGGCGCTGCGCGTCGCGCCGCTGCTGGTGTCGGCGCTGACCAACAACGGCCAGACCGTTTTGAATGCGCCGATCCGCTGGGCCGAAGACGCCTTGCGCGCCCGGCTGGTGGTAGACCAGCTTGACTATGCGGTGTTTCCGCAATCGGGCTACCGGGGCTCATTGGAAGGCTGGGCCGGCCAACGCAGCGGCAACATCAGCGGCCCGTTTCAACGCATCGAGGCCGAGGGCACGGCGGTGCGCAGCTTTGGCCCGCACACGCTGGAGGTGCATGCGCTGCTGCAGACTGCCGATCAACAGGCCGGCGCCAGCATCGAGCGTTACCGGCTGGGCGGTTTCCAGCAGCTTTCGGGCTACCAGAGTGGCCAGCTCAGCGGCAACCATGCGCTGCTGCTGCGCCTGGGCTGGTACCGCCGCTTGTCGCAAACCCCCACCTTGACCCGCGGTTTTTTTGCCGGCGCCACGCTGGAGGCCGGCAACACCTGGCTGCAGCGCAGCGATGTTTCGCTGAGCAACCTGCGCAGCGGCATCAGCGTGTTTCTGGGTGCCGATACAGGCATCGGCCCGCTCTACCTGGGGCTGACCTACGCGCCGCAGTTGCACCGCACTGCGCTGGCCTTGTTCATCGGCCGGCCTTGAGCGGGTGGGTGTTGTGTGGGTGTTCAGCCTGGCACAGGCTCAACCGGCGCCGCAACGGCCACGCTGGCTGCTTGCGCGTCACGCCACTGGCGCAAAGTCAGCGCCGCATCGCCCAGCCCCTGGCGCGACAAGGCCGAGAACAGCGACACGCTGATGTCGGCGGCATCGGTGGCCATCTGGCCCAGCGCCTTTTGCGCCTGGGCCAGCGAGCGCGCCTGCTGGTTGCGGTTCAGCTTGTCGGCCTTGGTCAGCAGCACCAGCAGCTTGACCTCGCCCCGGCCCACGCGCTCGGACACAAAGTCCAGCAACTGCTGGTCCAGCGGCGTGAACCCATGCCGGCTGTCCACCAGCATCACGATGCCGGCCAGCGCGTGCCGGCTGGACAAATAGTCCGCCATCACCTGCTGCCAGCGCAGCTTGGCGCCGCGCGCCACTGCCGCGTAGCCGTAGCCCGGCAAATCGGCCCAGCGGCCATCGGGCGCGTCGGCAGGCCCCAGGTCAAACAGGTTGATGTGCTGGGTGCGGCCCGGTGTCTTGGACGCAAACGCCAGCCGCCGGTGCTGGGCCAGCGTGTTGATCGCGGTGGACTTGCCGGCATTGCTGCGGCCGACAAACGCAACCTCGGGCAGGCCCGGTGGTGGCAACTGGTTCAGCAGGCTGGCGGTGGTCAAAAAACGGGCGCTTTGGGTCCAGGCCAGGGCCTCGCGCACAGCGGGGTCGGTGGGGATGTCGGCGGTCTTGCGCCGGGTGTCAGCATCAGGGCTCATGGCGCATTGTAAAATCCGCAGGTTTCGCCCACCGATCCCGCACCGGTCCCGATCACCCTCTCAAGGTTTCACGACATGAAGTCGCTGCTTGCCCCGTCGTTGTCAGCTTGTTTGCTGTCTGCCCTGTTGTCGGTTTCGGCCTTCGCCTCTGAGACCAAGCCTGCCGCCAAGCCGGATTTGGCCAAGGGCCAGGAAAAATCCACCCAGGTCTGCGCCGCCTGCCACACCAGCGATGGCTCCCGCGGCAGCCCGGCCAACCCGATCATCGCCGGGCAGCACAGCGAGTACTTGGTCAAGCAATTGACCGAGTTCAAGAGCGGCAAGCGCAAGTCGGCCATCATGATGGGCATGGCGCTGACGCTCTCCGATGACGACATGCGCGACGTGACC
>JANOBL010000929.1:0-1768 GCA_031411635.1 Betaproteobacteria bacterium | reverse complement strand
TCGAACCAGACGAACTTGTCCTCGGTCGATCCTTCGGTGGAGGCAGACAACACGGTGATGCCCGGATCGACAGCTTTCAGCACCGCGTAAGCCACACGCTGCAGCTCGAACATGGCTTCGGGCGTGCCGGTGAAGAAGCCGGTGCCGGCGTTCACTTCATTCCAGATCTCGTAGTGATGGACCTGGCCCGTGTAGCGCTGCGCCACCGTCTGCACATAGGTTTGCCAGGTGGCGATGTCGGCCGGTTCGGACGCGGTGCCGGGCACGTTGTAGGGCGAGCGCTCGGTGGGGCGCGCCGCCGCCCAAGTGGGGGTCATGCCCAGCGGCAGCACCAAACCTGTGCCGCGCCGGGTGGCCTTCTGCACAAAGCCGTCCAAGCGGTCGAAGTCCCAACGGTCAGGCTGCGGTTGCAGGTTGAACCACGCGGTACGGGTGTCCCACAGCCGCAGCCGACCAAACTGGAACTCGGGCCAGGGGATCGCCAACTCGTGGATGTGAAGACCAAAGTATGTCAAGGGCACGGGCTGCTTGCGTTGTGCCAAACCAGGCCTCGGTTCCGGGCCGCTGGACGCCGGCAAACTGCCCAATACGGCGGTTGCGCCCGCCGCAACAAAGCCCAGCAGTTGTCGACGGCTGCCGCTCAACGGTGCCACCCGTAGGCAGGCAACACCGCAGCCACGGTGTGCGACCACAAGAACCTGGACGCAGCGTGCACCCGGCCAGACCGGTCACCGGGCTGGCTGGACGTCAACACCTTGCGCAGGCCCGCCAACAGCGCATCGGTGTCTCCCGGCGCAACCACCTGCCCGCCGGTAAGCGGCACGTAGTCGCGCAGCGATCCGACATCGGTGGCCACCACCGGCAACCCAGTTGCAAGCGCCATGAAGACAACGCCGCTTTGGTCGATCGCACGGTAGGGCATCACCAACACGTCAGCACCATGGAAGTAGTTCAACACATGATCTTCCGGCACAAAACCATCCACCCAACGGGCACGGCCCTGCGCCACCAGTTGGGACAGCCCAGGGGCAATCTTCGCCCGCAACTCAGCGTCCAGGCAAGCCCCGGCCACGACCAAGACCGCGTCCAGCGCAGTGGGTGCGTCAACCAGCGCCGCCACCAATATATCCAGCCCCTTGTAGCGCGCGACCGACCCGAAGAACATCACCACCGGCCGACCGGCTGGCAAATCGAGTTGCTCGCCAAGCCACCGCGCGTTGGCCGGCTGCACGGGGGCGAGTCGATCGATGCCATGCTCCATCACCACCACCCGGTGGGCAGGCACACCGTGTTCGGCCCGCAAGGTCTGGCCCATGCGAGGCGTATGCACCACCAACTTGTGCGGTAGCTTGTAGATCAGGCGAAACAGCCAACGGTTGACCCAGTGGTGGGCATCGTGCGGCAGCACGTTGTGCACGGTCAGAACAAAGTGCCGGGACGATAGCCTCAGCACCAACGCCTCCAGCAAGCCCGCCCAGCTTGACGGCAGCGTGAAAAAGCCGATCACATGGACAGGACAGCCGGCCTGGACGCGCAGCAGCCTTTGCATCTGCACCCAGTAGCGCAAGATGTTCAGTGCCTTGTGCCAGGCAGGCCGATCCGGGCGCTGCGAACCGCGCAAATTGAGCGTCGTCACGCCCGGATCGAGCCGGTGCCGCAGCAGTTTGTCGGAGCACACCAGCAAGGGTCTCAGACCGCAGCGCGCCAAGCCATTGGCAATTCCGATCTCGTACTCGGCCTGGAAGCCGTTGGAGATCAAGACCACGTC
>JANOBL010000928.1:0-3009 GCA_031411635.1 Betaproteobacteria bacterium | reverse complement strand
AGCCTCGATGTTGCCGCCGGCGGTGGTGAGGATGCCCAGATCGCTGGCGCGCTTGCCGGTGCTGCCGGCCAGCGCCCCGGCGTCGATGCCGCCGCCCGGTGCCAGCAGCCGGATAGCGCCGCCTTGCTGGGTCTTGAGCTGGCTGGCGGCCAGCCGGATATCGCCCGGCGGCCGGGCGCCCGGGTACAGCGCCTCGATGGCCGCGTAGGCGGGTGCATAGGCGGCCGTGCGGTCTGGCCCGCTTGACAGGCGGGCGGCGGTGCGGCCGGCGATGCGCAGCTCTTCAAACAATACATCGTGCAGCAGCAGCGCCTGCTGCTCCGGCGCCAGCGCAGCCAGCCACTGGCGGCTCTGGTCTTGCAAGCTGCCAGCGGCCACCAGCGGCGTCAGAAGCTGCACCGTGGCGCTGGCCTGCAGCAGGCTGCGCCGGCTGTCGGGCAAGGCCTGCCAGGCGGCCAGCGCGGCCACGTCGTCCAGTGTGGGTTGGCCGGTTTGCTGGCGCGCCAGTGTGGCCTGGGTGTGCTGCATCGCCGGCACGGCGTCGGCCACAGTGGCGCTCAGCGCAGCGCGCTGGTTGGCGGGCAGCGCCTCCCAGGCGGCGAATGCGGACTGGGCCGGCAGCGCCGGGTCTTTCAACTGCAGGCGCATCGTGGCCAACACCGATGCTTGCCAGCCCGCCGGGTCGGCCAGCGCCAGCGCGGCGTGCAACTGGTCGGCCGCGCCCAGGCCAGCAAAGCGGGCGGCGGGGTTGGGGTCGCTGGCCGCTGCCGCTGCAACCCGCGTGTTGGCGGCCAGCGCGTACAGCGCCGGTGCAAAAGCCTTCAGGCCGGCACTCCCGCCCTGCAGCACAAAGCCGCTGGCAGCGGCCTGCCGGTAGTCGGCGGCGCCCCATTGCACCCCGGCCACCACGGTGACGCTGGCGCCGCCCTCGGGCAGCAGGCGCGGGCTGTCCTGGTTGCCGATGGTCACGATGCCGGCCGAGCCTTGCAGATCGACATGGCGGCCGGCCAGCAGCAGCACATCGCCCGGGCCGGCAATGCGCAGCCTGGCTGTGCTGTTGTTGGCCAGCACCAGGCTCAGTTCATCGCCTTGCTGGTGCTGCAGCGTCACGGCGGCGCTGCCGGTTCCCAGCACATCGCGGCCGGCTGTCAGGCGCAGCGGGCGTGCGCTGTTGATGTCGGCGGCCAGCGTCAGGCTGCCGTTGCGCGCCACCACCCGCACCGGATCACGCGCGCTGGCATCCAGGCCGGGCACGGCGTCGGTGCTGCGTGACCAGTCGCGGGTCAGCGCGCTGGTGGCGGCGCTGCGCGCCAGCGGCGTCACGTCCACCTGCGCGGTGGCGGCACCCACCGTCGCCCGGGTTATCGAGACATCGCCGTCGGCCACAAGCTGCAAGCTGCCGTCACCGGCCGGCCGTTGCAGCAGTGGCGTATTCACCGTCAAGCTGCCGCCAGGGGCGGCCAGCAGCAGGTGGCCCGGCATTTGGCGGTTCAGGTCGCTGTTGGTATTGCGGGCATCGGTGGCCGAGCCGGACGCGCTGCGGGCACCGCTGATCAGCAGATCACCGGCCACGCTGAGCGCTGACAGCGCGGCCAGCTTGTCCAGGCCGCTGATCACGTCGCTGCGGGCGGCGCCTGTCACCTGCACCACGCCCTGCAGCAGCGCCGGGTTGGTGATGCTGCCCAGCGTCAGATCGTCCAACGCGGTCAGCGTCCAGCGGGTGTCGAGGTAGAACAACTGGGTGCCCGGGTGCGACAGGCCCGGCCCGGTGCTGCTGGCCGGCCGGATGCTGCCGCCCGCGCGCAGCGTGGCCGTGGCGCCGCCGCCGAAGTACAGGCCGCTGACGATGTCGCCACCGGCGCGCACGCTGAGTGCACCACCCGGCAGGCTCAGGTTGACGGCCGGCAGACGGCTGCCATCGGCGCGGTTGATGGCATCCATGTCGTAGCCGCTGGCGGGTGTGGAAACCTCCAGATCGACCACCGCGCGGCCGGCCTGCACATCGATGTTGCCGCCGCCGAACGACGCAATGCCCTGCTGGAACAAGTCGTAGCGGGCATACCAGGCGGCCGGTGCCCCTTCGGCGTTGAACCCGGTCTGGCGCCACCACCAATCGGTGACGTACTGGCGGTTCGGGCTGCCCAGGATCTGGCCGGATGCACGCAGGCTGATATCGCCCGCCCCTGCAAAGAACGGGCCCACGGCGGCGCCGCCATTGCGCAGCGTCTGGTTGCTGGCGATATTCAAGCGGCTGTAGCCGGGCAATCCGTCGGCATCGATCGGCGTGCCGCTGGTGTAGACCCGCACGGCGCTGTTGAGCAACTGGATATCGCCGGCTGCCGCCAGGTCGATGCTGCCCACCGTGCTGCGCAAAAATACCGCCGGTGCGCTGCCGGTGGGCGTGGCGGCGGCGCGGCCTATCACCAGGTGGCCGGTGTTGGCGCTGCTGGGCAGGTCCAGCGTGGTCAGCGTGTTGGCCGCAGCCAGGTCGGCGCCCGCCACCAGGCGCAGGCTGGCAGCGTCGCCCGGCTGGGCGATGCTGCTGGCCGAATTGCTGGCGGTCGCGGGTGCGCTGAAGCCGCTGCTCAGGCTGTAGCCGATGTTCAGGTTGCGCGCGGCGCGCAGCGCCAGGGTCATCGCCGCCCCGCTGCCGGCGCTGGCGTCCAGGTTGAAGTCTTCGGCCAGCCGCAAGTCGCCGGTTGAACGAACCTCGACACCGGGCGCCAATTGCAGGCGTTCGGCGATGGCTGGGTTGCCGTCCGTCAGGCGGGCAACGATGTTGGGCGCGGCAGTGCGCAGCCGGTTGATGTCGGCCGCGATGCGCGATTGCAGCAGCACCGGTGACGCGGGGGCCGGGGTGGGGGTGACGGTCGGCGCTGCCGTGGGTGCGGGTGTGGGCGCTGCTGTTGGCGACGCGGTGGGTGCAGCGGTGGGTGCAGCGGTGGGTGCAGCGGTGGGGGCGGCGGTCGGGGCGGCGGTGGGCGCTGCCGGGGGTGCGGGTGGGGGCGC
>JANOBL010000927.1:0-4632 GCA_031411635.1 Betaproteobacteria bacterium | reverse complement strand
CTGTGCTCGGCCGGGAAGATGTCGATGGTGTCGCCGCGCACCCGGAAGGTGCCGCGCGCAAAGTCCACGTCGTTGCGGCTGTACTGCATGCGGATGAGCTGCGCGATCACGTCGCGCTGGCCAATCTTGTCGCCCACCCGCACGATGAAACGCATCTGCGAATAGTCCTCGGGCTTGCCGATGCCGTAGATCGCGCTGACCGAGGCCACGATCACCGTGTCGCGCCGCTCCAGCACACTCTTGGTGGCCGACAGCCGCATCTGCTCGATGTGCTCGTTGATCGAGCTGTCTTTCTCGATGAACAGGTCGCGCTGCGGCACATAGGCCTCGGGCTGGTAGTAGTCGTAATAACTGACGAAGTACTCCACCGCGTTTTTTGGAAAAAACTCGCGAAACTCGGCGTAGAGCTGCGCGGCAAGTGTCTTGTTGGGCGCAAACACGATCGCCGGCCGGCCCAGCCTGGCAATCACATTGGCCATCGTGAAGGTTTTGCCCGAGCCGGTGACGCCCAGCAAGGTCTGGTAGGCCAGGCCGTCGCCCACGCCTTCCACCAACTGGTTGATCGCCTCGGGCTGGTCGCCCGCCGGCGGGTAGGGCTGGAAGAGCTGGAACGGCGAGTCAGGGAAGCTGACAAACACGCCCTCGGCCGGGGCTGGGTCGGAGGCGGCCAGCGTGGGCAACGGGGTGGGCAACGGGGTTGGCAAATCAATCAGGTCCGACATCGGGAGTTCCCTTCAATCCAGGCACGCTGGCCCTAAACTCTTGCGCTTTGGCTACGGGCTTACCCTGGCCAGCAAGCAACCCGACAGCGTAGCGCAGGCTGGGCAATGCTGCTGCTGGCCCGGCGCGCCGAATGCCTTTCCTCCTGCCATCGCTACTTCAGGAACCCCATCCCATGTCGCTTTTTGCCGCCGTCGAACTGGCCCCGCGTGACCCCATCCTGGGTCTGAACGAACAATTTGCCGCCGACAACCGGCCTGGCAAGGTCAACCTGGGCGTGGGGGTGTATTTCGACGAAACCGGCAAGCTGCCGCTGCTGGCCTGCGTCAAGGCGGCCGAAAAGCAGCTCACCGAGGCTGCCAAGCCACGCGGCTACCTGCCGATCGACGGCATTGCGGCGTACGACAAAGCCGTGCAGCGCCTGGTGTTTGGTGCCGACAGCGCGGTGCTGGCCGCTGGCCGGGTGGCCACGGTGCAGGCGGTGGGTGGCACCGGCGGGCTCAAGCTGGGCGCGGATTTTTTGAAGAAGCTCAACCCCGGCGCCACCGTGCTGATCAGCGACCCGAGCTGGGAAAACCACCGTGCGCTGTTCACCAACGCCGGATTTCCAGTCCAGAGCTACGCCTACTACGACGCTGCCACACGAGGCATCAACTTCGACGCGATGCTGGCCGATTTGCAAGCCGCCGCCCCCGGCAGCATCGCCGTGCTGCATGCCTGCTGCCACAACCCCACCGGCTACGACATCACGCCGGTGCAGTGGGAGCAGGTGATCGCCGTGGTCAAGTCACGCAGCCTGGTGCCGTTTCTCGACATGGCCTACCAGGGCTTTGGCGATGGCACCACCGAGGACGGCGCGGTGGTGCAGCAGTTTCTGCAGTCAGGGCTGGATTTTTTTGTCGCCACCTCCTTCTCCAAGAGTTTTTCGCTGTACGGCGAGCGTGTGGGCGCGCTCAGCGTGGTCTGCAGCAGCAGGGACGATGCGGCCCGGGTGCTGTCGCAGCTCAAGATCACGATCCGCACCAACTACAGCAACCCGCCCACCCACGGCGCGCAAGTGGTGGTCACGGTGCTGGACAGCCCCGTGCTGTGTGCACAGTGGCAAGAAGAACTGGCCGGCATGCGGCTGCGCATCAAGCAAATGCGCAGCTTGCTGGCCAACAAGCTGGCGGCGGCCGGGGTAACGCAAGACTTCAGCTTCATCACCCGCCAGCGCGGCATGTTCAGCTACTCGGGCCTGAGCCAGCCGCAGATGGCACGGCTGCGCGACGAGTTTGGCATCTACGGCGTGGATTCGGGCCGCATCTGCGTGGCCGCGCTGAACACCGGCAACATCGACGCGGTGGTGGCGGCCATCACCAAGGTGCTGTAAAGCGGGCAAGCCCCGCATTCGAGGGTTGAATTACGTGTTTCTCCGCCATCGCGCTTGACAGAAACAGTGCAAGATTCGCTGGATTGGTTGATAATTGCTGCGCTGCACCATTTTGTGCGAGGTACGGCAAGGCCAGCAGGCCGCCCCACCCACGGAGTTCAACGCCCATGCTTTACCAGCTGTATGAAACCCAACGTGCGCTGATGGCGCCGTTTTCCGAGTTCGCCAGCGCATCGGCCAAGCTCTACAACCACCCGTTGTCGCCATTCACCCACACGCCGATGGCGCAGCGGGTGTCGGCCGGACTGGACTTGATGCACCGGCTGGCCAAGGACTACGAAAAGCCGCAATTCGACATCCGGAGTGTGCTGGTGGACGGTGTGGAGGTGGCGGTGCAAGAGCAGGTGCCGATCACCAAGCCGTTTTGCCGCCTGTTGCGCTTCAAGCGTTTTTCCGACAACCCGGCGGTGCTGGAAACGATGAAAAACCAGCCCACGGTGCTGGTGGTGGCGCCGCTGTCTGGCCACCACAGCACCTTGCTGCGCGATACCGTGAAAGTGCTGCTGCAAGACCACAAGGTGTTGATCACCGATTGGACCGATGCCCGCACCGTGCCGCTGGACAAAGGCCCGTTCCATTTGAACGACTACGTGGCCTATGTGCAGGAGTTCATCCGCTTCGTCGGCCCCGAGGTGAACGTGATCTCGGTCTGCCAGCCCACCGTGCCGGTGCTGGCGGCGGTGTCGCTGCTGGCCACGCAAGGTGAGTTCACGCCGCGCACGCTGACGATGATGGGTGGGCCGATCGACGCCCGAAAATCGCCCACGGCAGTCAACAACCTGGCCACGACCAAGAGCTACGAGTGGTTCGAGCACAACGTGATCTACAAGGTGCCCAGCAATTTTGTCGGCGTGGGCCGCAAGGTGTACCCGGGCTTTTTGCAGCACACCGGTTTTGTCGCGATGAACCCGGACCGCCATGTCAGCTCGCACTACGATTACTTTTTGGACCTGATCCGCGGCGATGATGATTCGGCCGAATCCCACCGCCAGTTTTACGACGAGTACAACGCGGTGCTGGACATGCCGGCCGAGTACTACCTCGACACGATCAAGACGGTGTTCCAGGACTTTGCACTGGTCAACGGCACCTGGTTCAAGGACGGCGTGCAGGTGCGGCCGCAAGACATCACCAGCGGCGCGCTGCTGACGGTGGAGGGTGAGCTGGACGACATCTCCGGCGCCGGCCAGACCAAGGCCGCGCATGGCCTGTGCACCGGCATCCCCAAAGAGCGGCAGTTCCATTACGACGTGGAAGGCGCCGGCCACTACGGCATTTTTTCCGGCCGGCGCTGGCGTGAGATGGTGTACCCGACGGTGAAGGATTTCATCGCCCGCTACAACCTGCCGGCCAAGCTGGCGGCACCCTCGCTTGAGCTGATCGGCGAGGCAGCGCTGCAAGTGGCTGCCTCCGCCACCGCACGCAGCGACCTCAAACGCCCGGCCAAGGTGCTGGTCAGCAAGGCCTGATCCACCCCCAGGCAAGGGATAATCCGGGCGGTGACTTTCACCGCACCACCATCGTTTGCCCTGCCCCAGCCCACGCTGGTAAACCGCATCGACGCGGCGTTGCCACAAACCCAGTGCACCCGCTGCGGCTACCCGGATTGCCGGGCCTATGCCCAGGCGCTGGCCGCCAATGAGGCCTTGATCAACCGCTGCCCACCGGGCGGTGCCGAGGGCATAACCCGGCTGGCGGCGATCACCGGCCAGCCGGTATTGGCGCTGGACCCATCTCGCGGCCCGGAAGCACCGCGCCTGCTGGCGGTGATCGACGAAGCGCTGTGCATCGGCTGCACGCTGTGCATCAAGGCCTGCCCGGTGGATTGCATCCTGGGTGCGCCCAAGCGCATGCACACGGTGATCGATGACCAGTGCACCGGCTGCGAGCTGTGTGTACCGGCCTGTCCGGTGGATTGCATCGCGCTGCTGCCGGTGACCGGCCAGCACACCGGCTGGGCCGCCTGGAGCCCGCAGCAGGCCGACGACGCCCGGGTGCGTTACCAGGCGCGCCAGCAGCGCCAGCAGCGGCTGCAGCATGACAACGATGCCCGGCTGGCCGCACTGGCCCATGCCCGCCCGCGCCAGGCGGCGCGTGAATCACCATGAACCCGCTGCCAATGTCCCGGCTGCGCGCCAATGCCTTGCTGCTGCTGGCCGCGCTGATCTGGGGCTCGGCCTTTGTCGGCCAGGCGCTGGGCATGGCCGGTGTGGGCCCGCTCACCTTCACCGGCGTGCGTTTTGCGCTGGGCGCGCTGGTGGTGCTGCCACTGGCCTGGCGCGAGTGGCAATCGCTGCGCGCCGCAGGCTACACACCGGGCCGGGCCGAGCTGCACTGGATCGCCTTGCTGGGCGGCCTGCTGTGCACCGGCGTGGTGATGCAACAGATTGGCCTCCAGACCACCAGCGTGACCAACGCCGGCTTTCTGACCGCGCTGTACGTGCCACTGGTGCCACTGCTGGCCTGGTTGTTCCAGCGCC
>JANOBL010000926.1:0-2738 GCA_031411635.1 Betaproteobacteria bacterium | reverse complement strand
CTGAAACGCGAATTGGCCAAACTGCCACCATGAAAACTGCCACCCCGCCCAGCCGCTACGACGCCTTCGACCTGCTGGCCACGATGGTGGCGGTGGTCAGGACGGACGGTGCGCTGGTGTTTGTCAACGCCCGCTTCGAGGACGTGGCCAGCCTGTCGCGCCGCACCCTGATGCGTGGCAGCCTGTTTGACTGGTTTGCCGACACCAGCCAACTGCGTGAAACGCTGACCGCAGTCACCCGCAACGAGATTGCCACCGGCCGCTTTGACGGTGCCATGCGCCGCGCCCCGGTGGCCGCGCATGAGCTGCTGCAGGTGCATGTCATCGTCACCCAGATCGACCACGGCGGCGACCGGGTGCTGGTGGAGATGCTGGAGATCGAGCAGCAGACCCGGCAAGACCGCGAAGAACGCGCGTTAGGCCAGGTGCAGGCCAACAAAGAGCTGATCCGCAACCTGGCGCATGAGATCAAGAACCCGCTGGGCGGCATCCGTGGCGCGGCGCAACTGCTGGCGATGGAGCTGAGCAGCCGCGAGCTGACCGAATACACCCAGGTCATCATCCATGAGGCCGACCGCCTGCAAGCCCTGGTCGACCGCCTGCTGGCGCCACACCGCAAGCCGCATGTGGTGAGCGACGTCAACATCCACGAGGTGTGTGAGCGGGTGAGGGCGCTGATCCTGGCGGAATTCCCACGCGGGCTGGCCGTGCGGCGCGACTACGACACCTCCATCCCTGACTTTCGCGGTGACCGTGAGCAGTTGATCCAGGCCGTGCTCAACATCGCCCACAACGCCGCGCAGGCGCTGGCCGAGCGCATCACCGACGGTGACGCCAGGCTTGTTATGCGCACCCGGGTGGCGCGTCAGGTCACCATCGGCAAGCAGCGTTTTCGTCTGGCACTGGAATTGCATATCGAAGACAACGGGCCGGGTGTGCCCGAGGACATCCAGGACCGCATCTTCTACCCGCTTGTCTCGGGGCGGGAGGGTGGCTCGGGCCTCGGGCTGACGCTGGCGCAAACCTTTGTGCAGCAACACCAGGGCATGATCGAATGCGACAGCGCGCCGGGCCGGACTATCTTCCGCATCGTGATCCCGCTGCCTTAATCCCGCAGCTTGTTTGACCCGACACAGGCCGCCGCCGCATGAAACCCATCTGGATCGTAGACGACGACCAATCCATCCGCTTTGTGCTTGAGAAGGCGTTGGCGCGTGAGCAATTTGCCACCCGCAGCTTCTCCAACCCACGCGATGTGCTGGCCGCGCTCGATGATGACGAGCCCCAGGTGCTGGTCAGCGACATCCGCATGCCTGGCGGCTCGGGCATCGATCTGCTGGCCAAGGTCAAGGCCAGGCTGCCCGGCCTGCCGGTGATCATCATGACGGCGTATTCCGATCTGGACAGCGCCGTCTCGGCCTTCCAGGGCGGTGCGTTTGAATACCTGCCCAAGCCCTTTGATCTGAACCGCGCAGTGGAATTGATCCGCCGCGCGATGGAAGAAAGCCTGCGCGAAGACGTGCGCGACACCGGCAACGCCGACATGCCCGAGATGCTGGGCCAGGCGCCGGCGATGCAGGATGTGTTCCGCGCCATCGGCCGGCTGAGCCAGAGCAATGTCACGGTGCTGATCACCGGCGAATCCGGCTCGGGCAAGGAGTTGGTGGCGCGTGCGCTGCACAAGCACAGCCCACGCGGTGATGCCGGCAGCAACGGCCCGTTCATCGCGATCAACACCGCGGCGATCCCGAAAGACTTGCTGGAAAGCGAGCTGTTTGGCCATGAGCGTGGTGCCTTCACCGGCGCGCAAACCACAAGGCGCGGCCGCTTCGAGCAGGCCGACGGCGGCACCTTGTTTCTGGACGAGATCGGCGACATGCCGTTCGACCTGCAAACCCGCTTGTTGCGGGTGCTCAGCGACGGCCAGTTCTACCGGGTGGGCGGCCACCAGCCGCTGAAAGCCAATGTGCGGGTGATTGCCGCCACGCACCAGAACCTGGAGCAGCGGGTGCGCGAGGGCGCATTCCGCGAGGATTTGTTCCACCGCCTGAACGTGATCCGGCTGCGCCTGCCGGCGCTGCGCGAGCGGCGTGAAGACGTGTCGCAGTTGACGCGGTTTTTCCTCGGCAAAAGCGCCAAGGAGCTGGGCGTGGAGGCCAAGCGCATCACCGAATCGGCGCTGGAGCGGCTGATGGCGTTTGACTTTCCGGGCAACGTGCGGCAGCTTGAAAACATCTGCCACTGGCTGACGGTGATGGCCCCGGCCCAGGTGATCGAGCCCAAGGATTTGCCACCCGAGCTGATGGCCGGTGACGTGACACGGCTGCAGGTGGCGGCGCCAATCAGCGCTGCTTTGGTGGATGCGCCGGCTGCGGTTTTGGCAGGCACAGGCGTTGCACTGCCGGTGCCGGTGGGTCAGGTGCCGGCGCATTCCGTGGGCGGCCCGGTTAGCGGCTGGCTGCTGGACTTGCAGCGCGAGGCGCGCCGGCTGCTTGAATCGGGCGATGCCGAGGTCTGGGACAAGCTGACCCGGCAGTTTGAAGGCCAGTTGATCCACACCGCGCTGGAAATCACCCGGGGCCGCCGCATCGAGGCGGCGCACAAGCTGGGCATCGGCCGCAACACCATCACCCGCAAGATCCAGGAGTTGGGGCTGGAAGACTGAGGCAATCTGAAGTCAGCGCGCAGCGCCCGTTCTCACCTTCCCCCTGCCAGGGGGATGAGCCTGGACGGGTGAC
>JANOBL010000925.1:0-6952 GCA_031411635.1 Betaproteobacteria bacterium | reverse complement strand
CACCGTTCCGGCGGCCAGTTGCTGGTCGCCGGCACGGTTGCGCACGCTGATCGCACCGCTGAAGCCAATGTCGAGCAAACCGGCCAGCCGGCCCAGGTCCACTTTGTCCAGGCTGTCCAGGCTGAGCTGCGCGCCGCCGGCCGTGCCACCACCACCAAGCAGTTTGCCTGCCAGATGCAGCCCGCCCAGCGGCGCTGCCAGCGCCAGCCGGCCGCCTTCGGCATCGCCGCTCGTGCCGACGTCAAGCCGCGCGGCCGGCAGGCCGGCGCTGGCACCGGCGACAGCCACCGTGCCCAGATCGGCCCGCGCGCTGAGCGTGCCGCCCGGCGTGGCGATGCGCACGCCGTCGAAGCTGCTGACGCCACCTGCCACCGAGACATCGGCGCCGGCGGCAAGCTGGATGTTGCCGCTGCTGGCGTGCAGGTCCAGGCGACCCGACGGCAATTGCACCGCCCCGGCCAGCACGATGTCGGCCGCCACTGCCGAGACCGACCCTCCCAGCGGCGCGTCGGCCAGGCCTGCCGGCGTGCCGCTGCTGCCCGCTGCGTCCAGCCGCAGGCTGCCGCCGGCCGTCAGCGCGGCCTGGCCGCCGGTGCTGCCGATCAGCCGGGGCGCCAACAGTTGCAGGTTGCCGGGCACGCGCAGGCCACCCGAGCCCTGCAGCACCAGATCGGTGGCGGCTTGCAGCAAGACGTTGCCGGCGCCCAGCACCCGCTGGTTGCCCGGCCCCAGCGTCAGCGCACCGCGCCGGGCGCGCAGCACCAGGCTGTCGGTGCTGGTGGGCAGTGCGGTGTCGGCGCCGGCGTCGGCCGAGGTGGCGCCGAGTTGCAGCCGGTCGGCTACCGCCAGTGCCTGCGCTGGCTGGGCGCTGCCCGCGGCCGCCGGCAGCAGGCTCAGCAGCGCGCTGTCCAGTGTCAGCGATTCGGTGGCATTGCCGCCGATCTGGCTGCCGGGCGCAAATTCGATGCCCTGGTAGCCGCGCAGGGTCAGCTCGCGGCTGGCATTGGCGGCATCCAGCAATGCACCGTCCAGCAGCAGCGCGCCGGCGCTGGAGGTCGGCCCGCCAGCGCCGATGCGCACGCTGGTGCCACCCAGCGTCAGCGCGCTGGCGCTCAGCCGTGTGCTGTCGGCGATGCGGGTGCCGGCGGTGCTTTCCAGGCTGACATGCGCGCCGCTCAGCCGGGTCGGGTTGGCCGGGTCGCTGGCCACGCTGAGGCGACCGGTCTCGGTGCTGGCCGCGCTGCGCTGCAGATCGCCGCTGCCGGCGTTGACCCGCAGCGCCGCGCCGGCGCCGGTCAAAGCCAGCACCTCGCTGCTGCCTTGGTTGCCGGCGGCGGTGATGTTCACACCGGCCGCCAGGCTGAGTTGATCGGTGGCGGCCAGCGTCAGGTCGCCCAGGTTCAGCGCTGATGCGGTGTTCTCCACCCGCAACTCGCTGGCGCTGACATTGACCTGGCGGCTGATCACACCGCCGCTGCTGCTGGCGCTGCCACGGGTGCCGCCCAGCAAGACACTGGCCGCACCACTGGCGTTGAGTTGGCCGGGGCTGAGAACCAAGGTGCCGGTGTCGGCCGCAGCGTCGCTGCCGGCATCGCTGAGCACGATGCGCGGCGCGGCCAGGTTCAGATCGCCGCCGCTGCTGTTGGCTGCGGCATGCCGGAAATCAAGCTGCCCGTCCAGCCGCAACTGCGATGCCGACAGGTTCAGGCTGCCGGCGTCGGCCGGGCTGCGCGGCGGTGCACGGCCGTTGGCCTTGGCATCGTCGGCAAAAAAGCGGTCGACCGAACTGATGATCAACTCGCTGGACTGCAGCGCAATGGCCTGCGGCGTGACGACAAAACTGCCGGGCCGGGCATCCGCCAGCGTGGTGCCGGCGGTGCCCAGCACCGCGGCCACCAGCGTGGCGCCGGTGGCCTGGGTGATGGCCGTGCCCGGCGGCACGCTGGCGCTGACCGGCTTGACCAAAAACGCCCCCGGCAACAGCGCGTAGCGCGCCGGCAGCAGCGCGTAGCTGCCGGCGGGCAGCGGGCCACCGGCGCCAAAGGTGATGCTGCGGCCGACATCGATGCTGCTGCGCTTGCCGCTGGCATCGGTCTCGGCGGCGATCGCCGCATCGATCGGCGCGGCCGCGCTGATGCCAGGCAGCACCGCAAAACTGCTGTTGGCCGCGCCGGCAAAGATGTCCAGCGAGCCACCCGGTCCGGGCACAAATTCATGCGCTTGCAGCGCACCGCCACCGGCCAGCGACACCTGCGCCGCCGCCTGCGCGCCGCTTGCGCCGGCCAGCACCAGGCTGGGTGATTGCAGATCGATGCGCTTGTCGGGTGCGGTGCTGCGCACATCGTCGGGCCGCTGCATCACCCAGGTCTTGCCGCCGTTGCTGGTGCTGCCCCAGGGGATGGTGCTGGCGTCGGCCGACACCGATGTCAGGCTGCCGGCGGCCAGCATCAACGCCTGGCTGGCCTGCAGCGACAACTGGCCCTGCGGCGCCCGCAGCGCGCCGGCCTGGGTCAGCACCCCGGCGCGCAGCAGCAGCGCGCCGCCGGCTGACAAGGGCGGCGGCGGCAGGCTGGCAGCGCCGGCCGGCCGGGCCAGGCTCAACGCGGCGCTGCCGACATCGAGCGTGAAACTGCTGTCGGTGGTGGGGTAGATCTGGGCCGCGCTCAGCGCCAGATCGGCCGCGCTGAGCAGCCCACCGACCGGCGCCCCGTTGCCGACGATCACGCCGCTGGCGCGCAGGTCGCCGCTGGCGCCCAGGCTGAGTTTGGCCAAGCCCGACCACTGGGTCTGCCCCAGCAGGTCCAGCGTGCCGGCCTGCACCGTCAGCCGGCCGCTGCCGGGTTGGCCGGGAGCGCCGGCGCTGGCCGGCAAGGCCTGCTGGACGGCAAAGGCCGCGCTGTTGCCCAGGCTGACCGACGCGGCGCTCAAGCCCACCACCGCGGTGTCGGCGGCCACAAAGCGCGGTGCGTCCAGCACGATGCGGCGCGCCAGGTCAAGCTGCACCGGCCCTTCGAAGCGCAGTGTGTCGCTGCTGCGCAGCGCCAGGCCGGCCAGGCCGGCCGCGCCCAGCATCGTGGCGTCCAGCGTGGCCGTGCCGCGCAAGGCCTCCAGCGCAGTGGCGTCGGCCCAGGCCGGGGGGGCCTCGGGTGCCCGGCTGGCGCCGACATTGCGCAGCGCCAGCGTGCGCGGCGGTGCACCCGGCGCCTGGCCGTCGCCGGCCAGCGTCAGCTTGAACTGGCCGCCAGCGGCCGCAGGTGCCGCAGCCGCCGCCGCGACGAAACGGCCTTGCAACAGCGCACCACCGGGTTGCGGGATGCCGCCGGGCAGCGGGTTGTTTTGCAGCGTGATGTCCAGCGTGCCGGCGCTGCCGTAGACCAGGCTGGCGCCCTCGGCAAACAGGCTGCTGGGCCCACCTTCGAGCACAGCAGCGGCACCGTTGGCCTGCACCGTGCTGCTGGTCGACCACACCAGCAAGGGGCTGCGCAAGCTGACGCTGCCACCGTCCAGCACCTGGCCGTGCCGGCGGCCGTCGCTGCCGGGCACGTTCTGCAAGCCGCCGGACACGTCGATGCGGCTGCTTGCGCCCAGCCACAGCACGCCGTAGGGGTCGGGCAGGGCCTCGGTGGCAAAGCTG
Organism: Betaproteobacteria bacterium; assembly: GCA_031411635.1. Taxonomy (GTDB): domain Bacteria; phylum Pseudomonadota; class Gammaproteobacteria; order Burkholderiales; family Burkholderiaceae_C; genus Pseudaquabacterium. The sequence continues at coordinate 3,318 of JANOBL010000925.1, read as the reverse complement.
GTCTTTGCCAGCGTCACGCTGCCACCCGGCACCTGCAATTCACCGTCCATCCGCAAGCTGCGCGCGCCATTGAGCACCAGCGTGGCGGCCGGCTCCAGCGTGATGCGTGCCCCCGGCGCAACGCTGAGCACCCCGCCATCGGCCACCGAGCCGATGCCGCTGGCATTCAGCGTCAGGTTCACCGGCAGGCGTTGGCCGTCGGCTGCCGGTGCCAGCAGTGGTGCGCCGCCAGCGCCACTAGCGCCACCACCGCCACCACCGCCACCATCCACCCGGCTGCCGCTGGCCAGGTTGCGCATCGCGGCGCTGGCCTGCCAGCTTGACAGCACCGGTGCCAGCCGGGTGGGCGCCAGCACGCTGAGCTGGCTGACAGCGTCGAGGTTGAAGCTGGCAAAACCGCCGCGCGAGAAAAATCCATCGTCCAGCGCCCATCGGCCGACGACGTTGTCGGCCGCGGTGGCAGGCTGGCCACTGCCCAGCAGCAGCTCGTTGCTGCGCAGGCTGAGGCTGCCGCCGCGCGCGCCGGCCAATGCAAAGACTGCCGTCAACCGCGACGGCTACAAGGCGGCGTATGCCAACTTCGGCGCCGCGGTGGCCATCGCCACGCCCGGTGGTGACGACGCCAGCGGCGGTGATTGCGCCACCGGCGAGGCCAACCTGCGTGATGGTGGCCTGGTGTCCACCGGCAACCTGGGCGACATCGCGCCTGGCGCGGCCGGCTATGTGGCGGCATCGGGCAGCAGTTTTGCGGCGCCTGCGGTGGCGGCCGTGGCCGCGCTGATGCTGGCGGTCAACCCGGGCCTGAGCCCGGCGCAGATCGAGCAAGGCCTGGCGCTGACCGCCCGGCCGCATGTGAAAGTGCCGTTGCTGGGCGATTGCAGCCTGGGATCGAACGTGGGCCGCTGCGCTTGCAGCACCGCCACCTGTGGCGCCGGCCTGCTGGATGCCGACCAGGCGCTGGTTTATGCCGCTGCACCTGCGGCCTATCTGGCACCGCTGCGGGCGGCGGTGACACTGGCCGATGACCGGCTGCGGGCGTGCGCGTTGGCGCAGGGCCGCACGGCAGACCCGGTGCCGGCGCCGGCGCCCGATCCAGCGCCCTTGCCGGCCGCCAGCGGCGGCGGTGGTGGCGTGATGGGTGCCGGCTGGTTGCTGGCGCTGTGGCTGGCGTTGCTGCTGCTGCGGCGGGCACCACACCGGCCCTGACCCGCTACGGCAGCCGCATCAGCGCCTGGCCCATGCGCAGGCTGGCGCCGGCCGTGATGCCATCGGCCAATGCAAAACCCGGCGCTGCAAACACGATGATGGTCGAGCCATGCTGGAACCAGCCCATCTCCTGGCCCTTGCTGAAGTGCGCATCGCAGGGCAGTTCATCCGGGCCGCGGTAGCCAAGCCCCAGCAGCGGCTTGAGCCAGTGCAGCCGCAGGCTGGCCACCAGGATCGCGGCCACCGGCACCAGCGCAACCGCGTGACCGGTGGCAGTCAGCCGGGCATGGACCACCGCCCGCTCGTTTTTGCAGAACAGCTTTTCAACCCGCTTCAGCGCGATCGGGTTGACGTTCCAGGTGTCGCCGGCATGGTGGGTGACGTGATGCACCTGGCAAGCGTGCGGCGCGTGGAAGCGGTGGTACATGCTGGAGGTCAACCGCAGCGTGGCATAACAGCCATTGCGGTAGGGCGCGAAGGCCTGGCTGTCGGCGCCAAACAAGTCCGGCAAGGTGTACGGAAATCCCTTGGCCTGGAACACCTGCAAGCCTTGCACCGGGCCGCAGGCACCGACGATCGCGTCGCAAGGGCTGCACAGCACGGCCGGATCGCTGTTGATAGTCCGGGCGCCGGGTTTCAGCTCGCGGATGAAGCAGTCGTGCAGGCTGTCGAAGCGTTGTTTCTTCGCGTCGCTCAGGTCCAGCTCGGCAAACAGCTTCCAGGCACGGATAGCCAGTGCACGCACCAGCGGGTTGCGGCGCTGGCTGAACCAGCCCATGAAGCGGGTCAGCGCAATGCGCGGCAACCGGTTGGTCAGCAGAAAGTTCAGGTCTTCCTGCTGCAGCAGCCGGTCGCGAAGTTGGCTGATTTTCATGAGCCTGTCAAAGCAGATGGGTAGAACGGCGGGCAACCCTGGGAGTTGCCCGATGAATCAGACTTTTGCGCTGGCGGCCGTGGCGGGCGCCGCACTGGCCGCGCTGGCGGCCATGTTGCCGACGGCCAAACGCCGGCTGGAGTTGTCGCTGGCCAAACACCCGTCGCTGACCGGCCATTCGCGCATGGCGCAGCGGGTGGCGGCGCTGCTGCCGGGCTATGCCTATGACGCCGTGCGCTTTTTCAACTCCGACAAGGCGCCGGCCGAGGCGGTGTCGCGCCGCCGCGCCGCGCTGGCGCGGCTGTCGGTCTTGTACGCCACGCGCTTTGCCAAATCGCTGGCGCTGACCGAGCAGGCCGCCGCAGGCCTGTCGGACCTGCAGTTCACCGGTGCTTACCGGGTGCCGTTCCAGTACAGCCCTTACCTGCGGCAACAGCTCAAGGTGGCCAGCTTTGTGCGCGAGTCGGCCGGCGTCACGCTCACCGACCTGGACGGCAATCTGTTCTACGACTTGACCGGCTCCTACGGCGTCAACGTCTTCGGCCAGGATTTCTACAAGCAGTGCATCGCCGAGGGCACAGCCCGGGTGTCGGCACTCGGCCCGGTGCTGGGCAGCCTGCACCCCTGCGTGGCCGACAACATCACACGCCTGTGCAAGCTCTCCGGCCTGGACGAAGTATCGTTCCACATGAGCGGCACCGAGGCGGTGATGCAGGCCGTGCGGCTGGCGCGTTATCACACCCGTCGCACCCACCTGGTGCGCTTTTGCGGCGCCTACCACGGCTGGTGGGAGGATGTGCAGCCCGGCCCGGGCAACCCGGTCAAACCGCGCGATACCTACACCCTGAAGGAGATCGACGGCGACAGCCTGCGCGTGCTGCGCAAGCGGCGCGACATCGCCTGCGTGCTGGTCAACCCGCTGCAGGCGCTGCACCCGAACAAGAGCGCACCGTCAGACAACACGCTGGTGGACAGCAGCCGCCGGGCCCACTTCGACCAGAACCAGAAACAGGCCTACACCACCTGGCTGCAGCAGCTGCGCCAGGTGTGCAGCGAGCGCGGCATCGTGCTGATCTTCGACGAGGTGTTCATGGGTTTCCGCCTCGCGCCAGGCGGCGCGCAGGAATACTTCGGCGTGAAGGCCGACATGGTGACCTACGGCAAGACGCTTGGCGGCGGATTGCCGGTCGGCGTGGTCTGCGGCCGCAAAGACCTGATGAAGCGCTTCCGCGACGACC
>JANOBL010000924.1:0-2101 GCA_031411635.1 Betaproteobacteria bacterium | reverse complement strand
GAGCAGCTTTTTGTCACCTTGCGCCGGCTGCGCGACGCCGGCACCACCTTGCTGCTGATCACCCACAAGCTGAAGGAGATCATGGCGATCTGCGATGCGGTGACGGTGATGCGCGCTGGCGCGGTGGTGTTTGACGGGCCGATCAATGCGTGCAGCCTGGATCAACTGGCCGAGGCCATGGTGGGCCGGCGTGTCAACCTGGGGCGGGATGCGGCTGCCCACAGCGCCCAACCCGGCGCCGTGTTGCTGGCAGCCCAAGACCTGCAATGGCGCGATGCAATGGGTGTGCAGCGGCTGGCCGGTGTGTCGCTCAATTTGCGCGCTGGGGAGATCGTAGGCATCGCCGGGGTTTCGGGCAATGGCCAGAGCGAGCTGCTGGAGCTGCTGTCTGGCATGCGCGCCGCGCAGGGCGGCACACTGACTTTGGGTGGCCAAACCTTTCAACCCAGGCATTGGCTGGACCCGGCCGCCGCCCGCGCGCTGGGCCTGGCCCATGTGCCCGAAGACCGGCACCGCTGCGGCATGGTGCTGCCGTTTGCCGCCTGGGAGACAGCCGAGCTGGGCTACCACCGCTCGGCGCGTTTTGCCAGCGCCTGGGGCTGGATGAAGCGCCAGGTGATGCGGCGCAGCACCGCCCAGATGATGGAAGCCTACGACGTGCGGCCACGCAATGCCGATCTGCTGGCGGCCAAGTTCTCCGGTGGCAATCAACAAAAGCTGGTGCTGGCACGCGAGGCGCTGGCGCCGCAAACCCCGCCCCGCGTGCTGCTGGTGGGCCAGCCCACACGCGGTGTGGACATCGGCGCGATCGAGTTCATCCACGGCCGGCTGCGCGCGATGCGTGATGCCGGTGGTGCGGTGCTGGTGGTCTCCAGCGAGCTGGACGAGATCCTGGCCTTGTCGGACCGCGTGCTGGTGATGGACCGCGGCCGCATCGCCGGGGAGCTGGCGATTGACGATTGCACCGAGGCCGCCTTGGGGCGCTTGATGGCCGGGGCGGAGTCTGGGCCGGAGGGGCGGGACGAGCGCCGGGCCGCTCCCAAGCCGGCCCTTCGCAGTCAGGGATCGGCCACTGGACAATCCCCGCCCGGGCTCAGCCCCTCGGGGGATCGACCGACGTACCCGTCGGGCGAGGGGCTTCAATGACTCGGCCGGTTGAACTGCCACGCTGGGTGGACATCGTGGTGCTGCCGCTGGTCAACCTGGCGATGGCGCTGCTGGTGTGCGGCATCGTGGTCGCGGTGGTCGGGCTGAACCCGCTGCAAGTGCTGACGCTGCTGATCAAGGGCGCGTTTGGCAGTGCGGCGGGATTCAGCTACACGCTGTACTACGCCACCACCTTTGTTTTCACCGGGCTGGTGTGGCGGTGGCCTTCCACGGTGGGCTGTTCAACATCGGCGGTGAGGGCCAGGCGATGATCGGCGGCCTGGGCTGCGCACTGGTGGCGCTGGCGCTGGGCGCGTTTCTGCCGGCTGCCGTGTTGCTGCTGCTGATGGTGATTGCGGCGATGGCCGCCGGGGCTTTGTGGGCGGCAGTGCCGGCCGCGTTGCAGGCCTGGCGGGGCAGCCATATCGTGATCACCACGATCATGTTCAATTTCATCGCCTCGGCCTTGCTGGCCTACTTGCTGGTCAACGTGCTCAAACCCCCGGGCAGCATGACGGTGGAAACCGAGGCCTTTGCCCCGGCTGCCCACATGCCGGGTGTGGATGTGGCGCTGGCCTGGATCGGCATCCCCTGGCCGCGCACGCCGCTCAACCTGAGTGTTATGCTGGCCGGGGTGGCGGCCGTGGCGGTGTACCTGTTTTTGTGGCGATCGCGTGCCGGTTACGAGCTGCGCGCGGTAGGCTTTGCGCCCGACGCAGCGCATTACGGCGGCATCTGGCCACGCCGGCAGGTGATGCTGAGCATGATGATCTCGGGTGCGCTGGCCGGGCTGATGGGCATCAACGAGCTGGCCGGCGTGCAGCACCGGCTGCTGCTGGACTATGTGGTGGGGGCGGGCTTTACCGGCATCGCGGTGTCCTTGATCGGCCGCAACCACCCGGTGGGCATCAGCCTGGCCGCGCTGCTGTTTGGTGCGCTGTACCAGGGCGGGGCC
>JANOBL010000923.1:0-5618 GCA_031411635.1 Betaproteobacteria bacterium | reverse complement strand
CCGGATTCGCGCGCAGCCAGGTCACGCACTGCTGGATCAGCCGGTTCGACTGGCGCATCTCTTCGATGCGCACCAGGTAACGGTCGTAGGTATCGCCATTGACGCCCACCGGGATGTCGAAATCCATGCGGTCATACACGTCGTAAGGTTGCTTTTTGCGCAGATCCCACTCGATGCCCGAGCCACGCAGCATCGGGCCGGTGAATCCCAGGTTCAGCGCACGCTCGGGTGTGACCACACCGATGCCCACGGTGCGCTGCTTCCAGATGCGGTTGTCGGTCAGCAGGGTTTCGTACTCATCCACCCGGCCCGGAAACTTGGCGCAGAAATCGTCGATGAAATCCAGCAGCGAGCCTTGGCGGTTGGTATTGAGTTCGGTGATGGCGCGGGCATTGCGGATCTTCGAGGCCTGGTACTGCGGCATGGTGTCGGGCAAGTCGCGGTACACCCCGCCCGGACGGAAGTAGGCCGCGTGCATGCGCGCGCCCGACACCGCCTCGTACATGTCGAAGATGTCTTCGCGCTCGCGGAAGCAGTAGATCAGGATGTTCATCGCACCGCAGTCGATGCCATGCGCACCCAGCCACAACAAATGGTTGAGCAGCCGTGTCAGCTCGGAGAACATCACGCGGATGTACTGTGCACGCTCGGGCACGCCCAGGCCCATCAGGCGCTCGATCGCCAGGCAGTAGGCGTGCTCGTTGCACATCATCGACACGTAGTCCAGCCTGTCCATATAGGGCAGCGACTGGATGTAGGTCTTGCTTTCGGCCAGCTTCTCGGTGGCGCGGTGCAACAGGCCGATGTGCGGGTCGGCGCGCTGGATCACCTCACCGTCCAGCTCCAGCACCAGGCGCAGCACGCCGTGCGCGGCCGGGTGTTGCGGTCCGAAGTTCAGCGTGTAGTTCTTGATTTCAGCCATGGAAAGAGCCCCCCCCCGAAGCGCCTTCGGCGCTCCCCCCCAGGGGGGCGCCGCCAGTGGCCCGGCAAAGCCGGATCCACAGCGTCTGCTTGGTCATGTCGGCGGCGATCAATGGATTCCCCCATAGTTGTCTTCGCGGATGATGCGCGGTGTGATCTCGCGCGGCTCTATCGTCACCGGCGGGTAGATCACGCGCTTTTGCTCGGCGTCGTAGCGCATCTCGACATGGCCCGAGACCGGAAAATCCTTGCGCAGTGGATGGCCGATGAAACCGTAGTCGGTGAGGATGCGGCGCAGGTCGATATGGCCCTCGAAGATCATGCCGATCATGTCGAAGGCTTCGCGCTCAAACCAGTTGGCCGCCGACCAGACCTCGTTCAGCGAGGCCACCACCGGCACATCGTCGTCGGGCGCAAATACCTTCAGCCGCAGCCGGTGGTTCAGGCTGACGCTGAGCAAGTGCGACACCACGCAGTAACGTGGGCCGTCCCAGGCCTGGTCTTTCCAACTGCTGAAATCGATGCCGCAGAGGTCGATCAACTGCTCAAACTTCAGCGCCTTGTCGTCGCGCAGGATCTGGGCCACGCCCAGGTAATTGGCGGCAGAGACGGTGATCGTGATCTCGCCGCGTTCACGCTTGAAAGTCTTGATCTTGTCGCCGAGCGAGGCTTGCAGCGCGGCTTGCAAATTGTCGAGACGTTGGGTCATTTCTGGTCAAGCCCGCGCGATGGTGTTGTCGCGCCGGATCTTGGCCTGCAACTGCAGGATGCCGTACAGCAAAGCCTCGGCGGTGGGCGGGCAGCCCGGCACGTACACGTCCACCGGCACGATGCGGTCACAACCCCGCACCACCGAGTAGCTGTAGTGGTAATAACCACCGCCGTTGGCGCAGGAGCCCATGCTCAGCACCCAGCGCGGCTCGGCCATCTGGTCGTAGACCTTGCGCAGCGCCGGCCCCATCTTGTTGCACAAGGTGCCGGCGACGATCATCAGATCACTCTGCCGCGGGCTGGGGCGGAACAGCATGCCAAAGCGGTCGATGTCGTAACGCGCCGCGCCAGCGTGCATCATTTCCACCGCGCAGCAGGCTAGGCCAAAGGTCATGGGCCACAGCGAGCCGGTCTTGGACCAGTTGATCAGCTTGTCCACCGAGGTGGTGACAAAGCCTTCTTTCAGAACGCCTTCAATGCCCATGCTGCTATCCCAATCTTTGATTCCTAGGCGATCCACCTTCAAGCCGGCCGTTCGCCGAAGCCTGACAGTCCACCGGACTGTCCGACTTCGACTCACCCCCTCGGGGGATCGGCCGACGTAATCGTCGGTCGAGGGGCACCATTACTCCCAGTCCAGCGCGCCCTTCTTCCACTCGTAGACGAAACCCACCACGAGGATGGTGAGAAAGATCATCATCGCCCAGAAACCGGCCGCGCCGATGTCGCGCAGCGACGCGGCCCACGGAAACAGGAAGGCGATTTCCAGATCGAACAGGATGAACAGGATGGCCACCAGGTAGTAGCGCACATCAAACTTCATGCGCGCATCCTCGAAGGCCTCAAAGCCGCATTCGTAAGGGCTGTTCTTGGCGGCATCGGGGCGCTGCGGGCCGAGCAGATAGCCCAGCACCTGCGGCGCGATGCCCACACCCACACCGACCAGGATGAACAAGATGACAGGGAGGTACTGTTGCAGGTCCATGGTCAGCGGCGGTGTTGTTGTAGGGAGGCATCCGGCCCAACCGTGGCGCGCTTGCAGCCCCCCCGGGGTGGCTTGGGGGACCATGCAAGACCAGTGCCGGATCAGGACTGAGCTTGCCACAAAGAGCACTGGTGCCGTCGGCGAGACTCGAACTCGCACAGCTTTCGCCACTACCCCCTCAAGATAGCGTGTCTACCAATTTCACCACGACGGCAGGGGTGTCAGCACAAGCCTGACTGCTGCTCAACTTGCGTGAGGTTTTGCTCGCTGAACAGCCTTGAATTCTATACCGGAAAACAGCGCTATCCGGGTAAGTGCGGAGTCTGGCGGCAGGCCAAAGCAGCCTGCCAGCCCGCCCGTCAAGCTGCCTACTTGGTGGGAATGGTGCCGGCCGCCGAGGCCGCTGCAGCCGGGGCTGCGGGCACGGTCAGCACAGCGCCGCTGGCGCCCGGTGCGATGAGCGGTGCACTGGCCGGGATGGCCGCGCGGTCCAGCACGCTGCCGCCGCTGCTGGGTTCACGCGAGGCCACGCTGTTGGACAAATAAGCCAAGGACAGCGTGCAGACAAAAAACACGCCAGCACACACTGCCGTGAAGCGCGACAAAAAATTGGCGCTGCCGGTGGCGCCAAACAGGCTGCCCGACGCACCGCTGCCAAACGAGGCCCCCATGTCGGCGCCCTTGCCGTGCTGCACCAGCACCAGGCCGATCATCGTGATGGCGGCCAGCACCTGCAATACCTGCACGAGGTTGGTCCAAATCTGCATGTTCAAAAATCTCCAAATGGTCGGGAATGGCGCGGCTCGAAAAATCAGCCCGCAGCGCGGCAGAGGGCGACAAAATCGGCTGCCTTCAGGCTGGCGCCACCGATCAGGCCACCGTCGATATCGGCCTGGGCCAGCAGCGCGGCCGCGTTGTCGGGTTTCATGCTGCCACCGTAGAGGATTTGCATGCCGTCGGCATGCGCGGTGGCGGCTTTCAACTGGGCGCGCAGCAGCGCGTGCACGGCCTGCGCCTGCTCGGGCGTGGCCACCTTGCCGGTGCCCACCGCCCAGACCGGCTCGTAAGCCACCACCATCTCGCCGGCGCAATGGCCCAGTGCATGGATCACCGCCGAGAGCTGGCGCTTGACGACGGTATCGGTCTCGCCCGCTTCGCGCTGCGCCAGCGTTTCACCGACGCAGACGATGGGCGTCACGCCTCTCGCCAGCGCGGCCTTGGCCTTGTCAGCAACGAGTTGATCGGTCTCGGCGTGGAAATGCCGGCGCTCGCTGTGACCAACGATCACATAGCGGCAGCCAAACTCGGCCAGCATGCCCACCGAGACTTCACCGGTGTAAGCGCCTTGCGCATGGGCCGAGCAGTCCTGTGCGCCCCAGCGCAGGCCGCTGCCGGCCAGCGCCACGGCCGTTTCCGACAGATAGGGGTAGGGCACGCACACCGCCACGTCGCATCCAAACGGCCGCGCCGCCAGGATTCCAGCCAGCAACTCGGCGTTGGCGCTGTGGCTGCCATGCATCTTCCAGTTGCCGACCATCAGTTTGCGTCGCATCGGGGTTTTTCCTTCAAACCGTCAAACCGTCCAGTCCAGCACGATCTTGCCCACGTGCTGGCTGGATTCCATCAGCGCATGGGCTTGTGCCGCCTGCGCCGCTGGGAAAACACGGTTGATCACCGGCTTGATGCGGCCGGCTGCGATCAACGGCCAGACCTGCTGGCGCAAGGCCGCCGCAATCGCCGCCTTGAAAGCCACCGGCCGGGGCCGCAAGGTGGAGCCGGTGATCAGCAGCCGGCGCCGCAGCAGCTCACCGGCATTGAAGCCACTCTTGATGCCCCCTTGCACGGCGATGATCACGATGCGGCCATCGTCGGCCAGACACTCGATTTCGCGCGCCACATACTCGCCGGCCACCATGTCCAGCACCACGTCGGCACCCTTGCCACCGGTGGCGGCCTTGACCTCGGCGACAAAATCCTGGGTCTTGTAGTTGATGCCTACATCGGCACCCAGGGCCACGCAGGCGGCCACCTTGTCGTCGCTGCCGGCCGTGACGATCACTTTGGCCCCGTCCTTGCCAAATACGGCCTTGGCCAACTGGATCGCAGTGACGCCGATGCCGCTGGACCCACCCTGCACCAGCAGCGTCTCGCCAGCTTGCAGACGACCCCGGTCGAACACGTTGGACCAGACAGTGAAAAAGGTTTCGGGCAGGCTGGCCGCCTCGACATCGCTCAAACCCGCCGGCACCGGCAGGCATTGGGCGATCGGCGCGGCGCACAAATCGGCATAACCTCCGCCCGCCACCAGCGCACACACCCGGTCGCCGAGCTTGAAGCCGGCGGCTGCCAGCTCGGTGGCATCACCGCCCACCACGCTGCCGGCGATCTCCAGCCCTGGTAGATCAGACGCGCCAGGCGGCGGTGCATAAGCGCCCTTGCGCTGCAGCACATCGGGCCGGTTGATGCCCGACGCGGTCACCCGCAGCAGCAGTTCACCGGCCGCAGCCACTGCATCCGGCCGGGTGGCTTCGACCAGCACCTCGGGCCCGCCGAAGCCGTTCAGGGTAATCGCTCGCATGGTGTTCAGTCCTGGTTGGCGCGGTGGCAGAACGGTTCAGCCCTGGCTGGGCGTTTCGCCAGCCGGTGCAGTCACGGCAACAGCAGCGGCCACGGCCGGTGCATCGGCCGCAGGCGCGGAATCGGCCGGTGCATCGCTGCGCTCCGGACGGTCGCTACGCTCGCGGCGCGGCGGGCGGTCTCCCCGATCACCACGCGGGCCGCGGTCCGGCCGGTCGCCATAGTCACGCCGCGGTGCACGCTCGAAGCGCTCTTCTTCCATGCCTTCGGGCCGCTCGATCAAGGCTTTCATCGACAGCTTGATACGGCCCTTCTCGTCGGTCTCCATCACCTTGACCTTGACGATCTGGCCTTCTTTCAGGAAGTCGGTGACGTTCTCCACCCGCTGGTGGGCGATCTGGCTGATGTGCAGCAGCCCGTCCTT
>JANOBL010000922.1:0-18559 GCA_031411635.1 Betaproteobacteria bacterium | reverse complement strand
GTTTGGCGGCGCTGGTGCTGGTGCTGTTTTTTCTCTGGATGCTGGTCACCACCTACACCGCGTTTCATCCGGTGATCGCACAGGCTTATCTGGAGCGCACCGCCAAGAGTTTCATGATGACGCTGGTGCTGCTGCTGCTGGTCAACAGCAAGCGCGACGTGATCATGCTGGTGGCGGTGCTGGCGATGTCGCTGGGCTTTTATGGCACCAAGGGTGGCTTGTTTGTGATGGCCACCGGCGGCGCCCACATGGTCAACGGCCCGCCTGACAGCGTGATGGACGGCAACAACGCGCTCGGCGTTGGCCTGACGATGTGTATTCCGCTGATCTATTTTTTGCTGAGCCAGACCCGGCACAAATGGCTGCGCCTGGCGCTGACCGGGGTGATGGCGCTGAGTGCCATCGCGGTGCTGGGCACTTACTCGCGCGGCGCCTTGCTGGCGGTTGCGGCAATGGGCTTGTTGTTGTGGCTGCGCAGCCGTAAAAACCTGCTTGGCATCTTGCTTTTGGCGGCATTTTTGGCGGTTGCCATTCCGCTGATGCCGCAGCAGTGGCTGGACCGCATGAACACGATATCGTCGCACGAAGAGGATGCGTCGGCGATGGGCCGCATTTATGCCTGGCGCACCGCCACCAACATCGCGGTGGATCGGTTTCCGCTGGCCGGTGGTTTTGAATGGCACGGCGCCGACACCTCGATCAAATATTCGCCGGCACCGGATTCGGTGCTGGTGGCGCACAGTATTTATTTTCAGGTGCTGGGCAGCCAGGGCTTTATCGGCCTGGCTTTGTTTCTGCTTTTCTGGCTAATGGTTTATTTCCAATGCAGTTGGCTGCGCAAACACTGCAAGAATGTACCCGACCGGTTGTGGGCGCACCAGTTGGCGTCGATGGTGCAGGTCTCCTTGCTTGGTTTTGCGGTGGGTGGTGCGTTTCTCGACCTGGCGTTCTGGGATTTACCGTACTACTTGCTGGCGGCGGTGGCCGGCACCCAGTACCTGATCCGCCGGGAACTGGCCTCGCAGCGGCTGGACAAAACCGCCGCAACCGACTTGGCACGCGCGCAAACCGCGCCGCCGGCCATCGGCAGCATGCCCATGGCCGAGCCCGGCAAGCCATGGTGAGCGGTACGCGGCTTTCTGGCGCCGGCAGCACCGCCGCAGCACTGCCAACACCGGGCGGCCGATGACGCTGCGCCAATTTGCGCTGCCGGCCAAGATCGCCTTGACGCTGGCGCTGGGCGGGTTGCTGCTGCGCCATGTGGACATCGCCGAGATGGCCGGTCTGTTGCGCAAGCTGGGCGCGGGCGGCCTGCTGCTGGCGGCCGCGCTGATGGGGCTGCAGGCGGTGATGCTGGCCTGGCGCTGGCATTTGCTGCTGCGCCTGCTGGGCCAGCGCCTGCCGGGCCCGCTGGCGTTTCGCTGGGTGATGGTCGGGCTGTTTTTCAACCAGGCCTTGCCGTCCTCGGTGGGTGGCGATGTGTTCCGGGTCTGGTCGCTGCAGCGCCGGGGCGCGGCGCCGGGCACTGCTTTTGCCAGCGTTGCGCTGGAGCGCCTGACCGGCGTCACGCTGCTGGCGCTGATGGTGGCGGCCTGCGTGCCACTGCTGGGCCCCGGGCTGCCTGCAAGCGCGGCCTGGGTACTGATGCTGACCGGCCCCGCGCTGGCCGCCGGGCTGGCCTTGCTGACGCTGGCCGACCGGGTGGCGTTGCTGCGCTGGCTGCCGGCTGGCTTGCGGCCGTCGCTGACGGCCACCAGCGGTGGATTGCGCAAGGTGCTGGCATCACCGCCGGATGCGCTGGCGGTGGCCGCCCTGGGGCTGGCCGCATCGCTCAGCGGGCTGTGCGCCGCCTGGGTGCTGGGGCGATCGCTGGGCATCGACCAGCCGCTGTCGGCGGTGATCGTGGTGCTGGGCGGCGCGATGCTAATCAGCGTGCTGCCGATCTCGCTGGGCGGCTGGGGCGTGCGCGAGGCCAGCGTTGTGGCCTTGTTTGGCGCGCTGGGCCTGGCGCCAGAGCGGGCCCTGGCGCTGGCGCTGGCCTTTGGCCTGCTGCAACTGATGACCTCGCTGCCCGGCGGGGTGCTGTGGTGGCTGGACGGGCGCGGCGCGCCAAGCCGTCCCGCGCTGCCCGGTGCCGCCGCCCCGCCCGCGCCTTGAACTGCCCTCTCCGACCGCCACGCACCCCCCAACCCCACAACCATGCCAAGCCAGTCCCTCGTGTCCCCTCAAACTCTTGCCAAACCGCAAGCCGCCTGGCTGTGGGCCGCCGCGCTGCTGGCCTGTGCATTGCTGCTGCGGCTGGCCTTGCTGGCCCACACCCCGCCGCTGGCCTACCCCGATACTGAAACCTATGTTCAGGCCGCACGCGACCTGGTCAGCGGCGATCAAACCATCGGCCAGGCCCGGCGCACACCCGGCTACCCGGCGCTGATCGTGCTGGCGGGTGGCACCGAGCCGGGCGCCGAGCAGGCCCTCGTGGTTTGGCAGCAGATCGCCGGTGTGCTGGCCAGCCTGCTGCTGTATGCGATGACACTGTTGGCCACACGCCGGCCGGCACTGGCGTTTGGGGTCGGGCTGTTGCACAGCCTGAACCTGCAGCAATTGTTTCTGGAGAACATCCTGCTGTCAGAAAGCCTGTCGGCCTTCAGTGTGGTGGCAACACTGCTGGCGCTGGTGCTGGCCTTGGCGCGCTTGCGCGCCGGCCAGGCCGCCGCTGCACTGCTGCTGCTGACCGGCGTGCTGGGCGCATTTGCGTTGATGGTGCGGCCGCAGTTCATCTTTTTCATCGGCTTGCTGCCGCTGCTGGCGGTTTTTGTTGCGCTGGCGCCGGGCTCCTGGCAGCCCAACCGGGCCGGCCTGCTGGCAGCGGCCTGGCTGGCCGCGCCAATGCTGGTGGCAGTGCTTGCCTGGTCGGCGTTGGTGCAGGCCAAAGTGGGGCCGTTCACCGTGTCCACCCAATCCGGCTTTGGCCTGGTCAACCATGTGCACGATGAGCTGGAGTACGCGCCCGAGGAGTTTGCAGTGGTGCGCGACATCCTGATACGCGTGCGCGACGAGCGCATCGCCAAGGTGGGCAACGGCTTCAACACCGTGTGGTACGGCTGGCCCGAGGTGCGGCGCGTGACAGGCTGGACGCTGCCGCAGGCGTCCGACCAGTTCAAGCGTATGAGCGGCGCGATCATCAAGCGCCGCCCGCTGCAGTATCTGGGCACGGTCAGCCGGGCCTGGCTGGCCTATTGGACGGTGCCCAACCTGTGGGAGCCCGATCACATCCAGCCCGCAGCGCTGCGCGGCGCGCTGGAGGGCCTGTGGTGGGTGGAGCACAAGCTGCTGCGGCTGGCCAACCTGGTGTTTGTCGTGCTGGTGCTGGCGGTGGCCGCCTGGCCGGCGCTGCGGCACCGGCTGGCCTGGGACAGCACGCTGACCGCGCTGGCCGCCACGGTGCTGTTGTCGTCGGTGCTGCAAGCGCTGGCCGACCATGGCAGCAACTCGCGCTATGCGATGCCCACCCAGTCGCTGGTAGTGCTGGTGCTGGTGCTGGCCTTGGCGCGCCGCTGGCCGGTGCCGGGCTTGGCGCCCGGTGCACGCGGCGGCAGTGCCGCTGCGGCATGAGGGGCGCCACCGGCGTACCGCCCCAGTGCCGGCCGGCAACCACCGCCTGTCCCGCCGGCGCCGGCGACTGCTGAGCGCTGCCGTGGCCTGGCCGGTATGCCAGGCCGCAGCGCAGCAGCAACCCGGCCGCGGCGCAACCGCCACCACCGCCGCCGCCGAGGCCTGCCGCGCCGCACCCTACGCGCCCTACAACACGCCGATGGCGCTGCCCGCCACCAGCCCGCCGGTTTTGCCGCGCCCGCTGGCCCGCTTTGCCGCTGGCAAGCCCGGCGTGCTGGACCTGTCCACGCGGCTGCCGGACCACCCCGCGCTGGCCGGCCGGCTGCAACTGCGCGTCGAGCGTGAACACGCGTCGCTGGCCACCAACCGCTGTGGCCTGCTGCTGCCGGCGTCCAGCCAGTTTCCGGAGCTGCAGCTCGACGATGCCCGCATGCTGCGCTTTGATGGCGGTGCGGCGGGCGCGCTGCAGCCGGGTGCGTCGGCGTTGCGGGTGCGGCTGGTGGTCGAACCCGTGGCCGGCGCCAACGGCGCCGTATGGGTGTCAGACCCGACCACCATCGTTGTCGACAGCCCCTTGTCAGTGATCCGCCACGGGCTGGACCAATGGTCCGGCTTTGCGGCCTTGAGCCGGGCGGTGCAGGGGGGTGCACCCGCGGGCAGCGCACCGCGTGGCCGCACCGACCTGATCGGCCAGACCTTCAGCCTGACGCCGGGCATGCTGACCGAACAAGCCGATGGCCATGGGGCCAAGCCGTCGGCGGTGGCGGCGATCCAGTTCCCGTGCACAGTGCGGGCACTGGACCCGCGGCACCGGCCGGTGCTGCGCAGCGTCACCGGCGAGCGCGACGTGCTGCAGGTCGAGGCCACGCTGCTGCCACCGATCGATGGCGAGGTGGTGATCGAAGACCTGGTGCTGCGCGACAACCGCCACTGGCGCGACACCGGCGAGGCGGGCGTGCGGCTGAAAGACCAGTTTGCCGGCCGGTCCTTGCGCATCGAGCGCTGCGAGTTTGTGCGCTGCCAGAACGCCGTGGCCGGTGGCACCCGGGGCCAGACCCTGCGCATCATCGATTGCCGCATCGTCGATTGCGGCCTCGGTGCACGCGCACACGGGCTGTACGTCGGGCCGCAGTGGCTGGAGTTCAGCGGCAACCATGTGCTGCAGACGCCCGGCAACCGGCTGGCGCGGGCCCATTTGCTGAAATCGCGTGCGCTGGTCTCGCGCATCCTCGGCAACCGCTTCGAGTTCAACGATTCTCCGGGCTCGTACCTGATCGACTTGCCCAACGGCGGTGATGCCGAGATCGGCGGCAACCTGCTGCAGTACGGCCGGCTGTCGGACAACCAGGCCGCCACCTTGATCGCTTACGCCGCCGAGGGGTCGCTTGAAACACCGGGCCGGGGCACGCCGGTGTTTGCCGCCGACCGGCGGTTTCGGCTGGTGGTGCGCAACAACAGCGTGGTCTCGACGTTTGGCGGCGCCACCCGGGTGCTGGTGCTGGATCTGCAAACCGGGCGCTGGCCCGACGGGCGGGCGGCCAGCACCTGGCCCGAGCCGCTGCAGTTTGACGACAACCGGGTCAGCGCCAGCGGCCCGCTTGCGCTGGTGCTGCGGCGCGAGCGCATGGCGCTGCTGGGCACGCGCGAAACCGAACTGCCCGGCCTGCAGCAGCGCAATGCGCTGGCGCCAGATCGTCACCCGCTTGCCGCCAACGTGGCCGGGCACTATGCGGCGCGGCGCTTTACCGGCCACACGGCGCTGGGCACCGGCAGCCAGCCGCATCTGTTTACCCAGCCGGGCGCCGGCTGAAAGCCAAGGCGCGCGGTGGTGCGGGGCGTTCAGGCCACCAGACTGGGCTGCAGGTTGGCAGGGTCGGCCATCGGCACGCTGCCCGACGCGGCGGCAACATCGTTCATCTCGAACGCCGGCACCTGCAGGTAGACCAGGCGCCGCATTTCCTGGCGGCCCCGGGTGACGGTTTCCAGCACCAGCCCGGCGGTGAACATCAGCGCCGACAACAGCGTGATACCGGTGGCCAGCACGGCCGTGGGCAGCCGCGGCACCAGGCCGGTTCGCACCCATTCCAGCACGATGGGTGCGCCCAGCGCCAGCGCCAGCAACATCAACAGCCCGCTGACTGCGCCAAAGAACAGCAACGGCCGCTCGTGCCGGTACAGGCCCAGGATCACGCGCAGGATGCGCCAGCCGTCGCGGTAGGTGGACAGCTTGCTGGTCGACCCTTCAGGGCGTGCGCCGTACGGCGTCTTCAACTCCGACACCGGCAATGCCAGCTCCAGCGCATGCACGGTCAGCTCGGTCTCGATCTCAAAGCCGCGCGACAAGGCCGGAAAGGATTTGACAAAGCGCCGGCTGAACACCCGGTAGCCCGACAGGATGTCGGTGAAGCTGCGGCCAAACAACTGCGTGACAAAGCCGGTGAGCACCGCATTGCCGAAGCGGTGACCGGAACGGTAGGCCTCCTGCGCCTCGTGCACCCGCACACCCACCACCATGTCCAGCTTGTCCTGCAGCAGGCGGTTGATCATCGGCGCGGCCGACGCGGCGTCGTAGGTAGCATCGCCGTCAACCAGCACATAGACATCGGCGTCGATGTCCGAGAACATGCGCCGCACCACGTTGCCCTTGCCCTGGCGTTCCTCGCGGCCCACGGTGGCGCCGGCTGCCAGCGCACGCAGGCTGGTGTTGTCGCTGGAGTTGTTGTCGTAGACAAACACCTGCGCCTGCGGCAGGCAGCGGTGGAAATCGCGCACCACCTGGGTGATCGCAACTTCCTCGTTGTAACAGGGCACCAGCACCGCAATGCGCGGGCCAGCCAACGGCAGACGATTCATGGCGTGCATCTCTACTTGGGGAAGGAATGGGGTAAAAGTTCAGGCCAACTGCCCGTGCTGGCGCAGGTGCGGCCCAGTTTGGTGTTGTTGCGCAGGCAGTCAATGCCGCCGTCAGGCGTGCAGCAGCGACGCGGGCGGGCTTGCCAGACGCTGAAAGATCGCCAATTGCGCGCCACTGGTAGGGGCCCAGCCAAAGCGCTCCGCATGGGCGCGCAGCGGGCCACGGTCGGGTGGATTGCTCAGCAGCGGCAGCAAGGCGGCAGCGATGCCGGGCGCGCTGCGGTCGTCGATCAATCGGCTGCCGGCACAGCCGGCCAGGATTTCGGGCACACCGCCCACCCGCGTGGCGGCCACCGGTGTGCCGCTGGCCAAGGCCTCCAGCAGCACGTTGGGCCAGCCTTCGCGGCTGGACGCCTGCACCAGCGCATCGGCCGCGCTGTTCCAGCGGATCAGCTCGGCATTGGGCACCGGCAGCCAAGCCCATGTGTTCAGGCAACCGGGCGCCGGCTGGGCGCTTGAAAGTGGCCCCGAGGATATTCACCACGCACCGTACGGGCAGCCAGATAGTTTCGCTGTCTAATTTCGCCGTCAAACTCGGGTGGCGGCAACTTTTCGATATTCCACCACAACTTGCTCACGCGGATGATTCCAATCGCCAATGTAGTTGGCAACATAACCACAGGACTCACCAAATGCACACATTTCTTCGCGGGTGTAGGCAAAATAGCCGTGGTCGTGCGGCTTTTCCGGGTTCCGGATTTTGGCTGTCGACTCAAAATACGTGGCATAAAACACACCATCGGCTGCCAGGTGTGGGTGGAGTTTCTGGAAGCAAACCGATACAAGTGCCGGGGGAAAATGCGAAAACAGCGATTGCGCAATCGCAAAATCAGCGGGTTGGTTTAGTTTTTCGAATTCAAATGTGTCCGAAACGATGATATTCGGCCGCTTTGTCTCACGCAGCAATGGCTCCAACTCACTCTCAAGTCCGGCTTTGACAAGGCTGGCTTCCTTTTCGATCCCGAGATAGTGCGCAGGCGCCAGGTAGGGTATGGCCTTGACTCCCAGGCGCAACGCGCCGCATGCGATATCCAGCAAATAATGATGCGGCTGCAAACCCTTGGCAACCAGGAAATTGAACTGCAACTCGCCAATTTCATCCCACATGCCACCAACATAGTTTCGGTGGCCGATCTTTTCGATACCCTCCTCACCTTGCGGCTCCAAGAATGCAAACGGGGCAATTTTCTTGATGACGCGCTTTAATGACAGTGCCACGGGTATATCTCCAAAATGCTGAGGTGAGCTGATGCGCTCAACAAGGTGACCAAGCATGAACTGCCGAACTGCGAACACGGGCCCTGCGCGGCAACCAAAATCGTTGTCTGAAAAACATCGCCGCTGCGGGCGAAGGTATCAGTATGACACCCCTCATTGCGCTGTTGCAATGCAGGATCGCACAACTTGTCAGCGCAACCACCGCCCTCAGAATGCGCCAGCGTGTCCGACATTCACAGACTGCGACCGACTGGTCCTCGATGACTTGACGCGCCGCTCAAGCCAACTGCCCGTGCTGGCGCAGGTTGCGGCCCAGTTTGGTGGCCCAGCGCAGGCGGCTGCGGTCCCAGGGTACAAAACGCGGAAGCTGGAACGGGTCGGCGCCAGCACCGGCCGCGCCGGGCGATGTGGTCACGGCGGCGTCGAAACCCAGGCTGCGCACCAGTGCCACGTCACGCGCCGCATAGTCGGTGCCGGGCCGGCCGTTGGGATAGGCAAACAGGCGCACCGGCTGGCCCAGGCACTGCTCCAGGTCGTCCTTGCTGCGCGCTATCTCACGCCGGGCCTCGCCGTCGTCCAGCCGCATCAGGATCGGATGCGACACGGTGTGGGCCCCGATCTGCATGCCGGCCGCCGCCAGCGTGCGCAACTGGGCGGTGGACAGCATCAGATCATCGGGCAAGGCAAGCACGCCGGCCAGATCTGCGATGCGCTGGGTGGTTTGCAGCCGCTGCTGCAGCGGCAGGTATTTGATGGCGCCCAGGATCTGGCCGATCGCGGCGGTGCGCGCGGCCATGCCCTGCAACGGCAGCCGGCCCAAGCCCGGCAGGCCCAGGCTGGACAGGTTCAGCAGATCGGCCTGGCAGCGGCGCACGGTTTCAATCACGCTGTCGTTGAACATGCGGCCACCGTCGAGAAATCCGCTGGCGATGTAAAACGTGGCCGGCAGGCCATGGGCGCGCAGGATCGGCAGCGCCACCGCGCAGTTGTCGGCATAGCCATCGTCAAAGGTGATCGCCAGCGCGCGCGGCGGCAGGCTGCCGTCGGCCAGCCGGCGCGCGGCCTCGTCCAGCGGCAGCACGTTGAACCAGGCCGCCAACCAGGCGCAAACCTGGTTGAAGCGCTGGCTGTGCATCTCTTGCGGAAACAGCGGGTCCGCCTCGGCATGCACCCTGTGAAAGATCGTGATCGACAGGCGTGCGCCGCGCCCGCCGGGCGACAGGCCGGACAACAGGCTGCGCACGGCGGGGTCGTACCAGCGAGGGTCTGCCACAGGCGCAGCCGCAACGGCGGGGCGGGTGAAGGCGGTGGCGGAAGACATGCTCGTCGCTTGCAGGCAGCACTGGCCGCCGTCAGGCGGGCACCAGCGATGCTGGCGCGCCGGCCAGGCGCTGGAAGATGGCCAATTGCGCGGCACTGGTGGGGGCCCAGCCAAAGCCTTCGGCATGGGCGCGCAGCGGGCCACGCTCGGGTGGATCGCTCAGCAGCGGCCGCAGCGCGGCCGTGATGCCTTCGGCGCTGCGCTCGTCGATCAATCGGCTGCCGGCACAGCCGGCCAGGATTTCGGGCACACCGCCCACCCGCGTGGCGGCCACCGGCGTGCCGCTGGCCAGCGCCTCCAGCAGCACGTTGGGCCAGCCTTCGCGGCTGGAGGCCAGCACCAGTGCATCGGCCGCGCTGTACCAGCGGGTCAGCTCGGCATTGGGCACGGCGCCGGCAAAACGCACCTGCTGGCCCAGTGCCAGGGATTGCACCTGGCGCTGCAGCCTGGGCAGCTCGGGGCCGACACCGGCGATCAGCAAAACGATGCCCGGAAACTGCGTGCGCAGCGATGCCACTGCATCGATCACCAGGTCATGGCCTTTGTTGTCGACCAGGTTGCCCACCGACAACAGCACCGGCGCGCCGGCGATGCCCAGCTCGCTGCGCATCGCCGCACGCGGCAGCGGGCGAAACCGGCCCAAATCGATGCCGTTGCGCACCACCTGCAGCTTGGTCCGGTCCACCCCCAGCGCCGCAATCGCGTCCACCAGCGCCTGCGAGACACCGATCACCGTGCCGGCACGCGCCGCTGCCCACAGCATCATGTGGCGCGGCCAGCGGTACTGGGCGATCAGGTTGACGTCGCTGCCACGCGCGGTGATCACCAGCGGCTTGCCCAGCCAGCGCGCCAGCAGCGCTGCGGCCACGCCGTCGGGGTAAAAGTAATGGGCATCGATCACATCAAAATCAAAGCCTGACGCGATCAAACGCCGCAGCGGGCCCAGGCAGGCTGCGGCCATCGCCAAAGGCGCCAGGTTCATGCCCAGCTTGGGCAGCAGCAGGTAACGTGGGTGCAGCACCTCGACACCATCGATCAGCTCGCGCGCTGGTGTGGTGGCCATGCGTGCGTAGTCGCCCCAGCGGGCTGCGGCGGATGGAAACCACGGTACTGGCGCCACCACACGGCAGTCCACCGGCGCGTCTTGCCGCAGGTGTTTCAACCGAGTCTGGACAAACACCCCGTGCAGGGGCCGGGCGGCGCTGGGAAACAGCGTGGAGAACAGCAGCACCCGCAAATCCTGGCTCATGGTCCGGTGCTCCGCGGCAAGGCCGCCGCACCGGGGCTGCGGCGCTGCGCCACCAAACCTTCGGCCAATGCCGTGACCCGCCTGGCGTTGTGCCGCCAGGTGAGCTGCTGGCGCGCGATCGACGCCAGCGCCTCTTGCGCCAAACGGGCGCGCAGTGGCGCGTCCTGACACAGCCGGTCCAGCACCGCTTCCAATGCGCCGGGCTGGCCAGCCTGGAACAGCAGCGCGTTGACATCGTCGGTCAGCACCTCTTCCAGGTTGGGCTGGCGCGGCGCCACGATCGCCTTGCCCAGCGCCAGGTACTCAAACAGCTTCAGCGGCGACGCATAAGCCACCGCCGCCGGCTGCAAGGCCACATCAAACGCGGCCACCAGCGCAGGCACCTCGTCACGGTGCACCAGGCCGGTAAAGCGCACCCGCTCGCCCAGGCCCAACTCTTTGGCCAGCGCCTCCAGCATAGTCCTGGCCGGACCGTCGCCCACCACCAGCAGCCGCACATTGGGCGGCGTGGCCGGCCGTGCCATCCAGCGCACCACCAGGTCCACGCCATGCCATTCGCGCACAAAACCGGTGAAGCCCAGCACCAGCGAATCGGGCCAGCCCAGCGTTTGCCTGGCCGCCTGCGGCGACGGTGCCTGGGCAAAGTGCGCCTCGTTGATGCCGTTGGGGATGACCACCAAACGCTGCGCCGGCACACCGCGTGCGCCCACCTGGCCGGCCAGCACCCGGGTGACCGGCAGCACCAGATCGGCGCCACGCCACACCAGGTCTTCGGCCCAGCGCGCCATGGCCGGCAAGCCCAGCCCGCCGTAGGCCTGGCGCTCGTCGGCCAGCGGGGCGTTCACCTCCAGCAGCATCGGCAGTTGGTGGCGGCGGGCGATCATCCGGCCGGCCAGCATGAACAGGTTGTAGCGCTCGTACAGCACATCGGGCTGGAACTCACGCACCGCGGCGGCCAGCCTGCGGTAGGCCAGCAGCGAGTAAGCCAGCTCCAGCAACTCGTAAAACGCCTTGGGCAGGCGCTCGCGCAGCCGCTGCACCCAGCTTACCTGGGCCCCCATCTGGCCGTCGCCGGCATGCGGCGTGGGCGCCACCACCCGCACCTGGTGGCCCAGCTCACGCAGCGCGTGGATCATCTCTTCGATGTGCACCGCCTGCCCGTCCTTGGATGCGGTGCGGTGGTGGTAGAGGATCTTCAACGGTGGTCCTTTGTCAGGCCGCCGCCTGCAACTGCGCATCGCCCATTGCATTGCGCAGAAAGGCGTCAAACATCAGCAAGGTCCACAGCGGTGTGCTGTGGTCGGCCCGGCCGGTTTCATGCTGATCCACCAGCTCACGCACCACCACCGGGTTCAGCCAGCCACCAGCCAGGATCGGCCCCTCCAGCAACGCGCCGCGCAGGCGTTGGCGCAGCGGCCCACGCAGCCAGCGCGCCAGCGGCACCGAAAAGCCCATCTTGGGCCGGTACAGCACATCGCCCGGCAGATGCGGCTCCATCGCCTTCTTGAAAAACGCCTTGCCGTTGTTGCCGCGCAGTTTGAGCGCCGACGGCAAGGTGGCCACCCATTCCACCAGTTCGTGGTCCATCAGCGGCTCGCGCACCTCCAGCGAGTGCGCCATGCTGGCGCGGTCCACCTTGGTGTTGATGTCGCCCACCAGGTAGGTGTGGGTGTCGATGTACTGGATCAGCGCCAGCGGATCGTCGGTGCCGGCGCGGCGGGCATGGCGGTCAAACACCTCGTAGGCGCTGTAGCCACCGAGCTGGGCCTTCAGCGCCGGGCTGTACAGCCGGCTGCGCATCGGCTCGCGGATGAAGCTCATGCTGTGGAAATACGCCTCCACCGAGCTGCGCGCCATGCCCTGGAATGTGGTCTTCGCGCGCAGCACCCGCGGTGCCCAATCGGCCTTGGGATACAGCCGGCCCAGCAGGCCAAACACCGGCCGGCGCACACCCTCGGGCAGCGCGGCGCGCATGCGCTCTTCCATCAAGTGCATCTGGTAGCGGCGGTAGCCGCCAAAGGTTTCGTCGCCGCCATCGCCCGACAGCGCCACCGTGACATGTTTGCGCGCGAGCTGGCAGACGCGGTAGGTGGGGATCGCCGAGCTGTCGGCATACGGCTCGTCGTACAGCCTGGCCAAGGTGTCGATCAGGCCAAAGTCGTCGCTCTTGACGGTTTCCACCCGGTGGTTGGTCTGGTAGCGGTCGGCCACCAGCTTGGCAAATTCACTCTCGTTGAAGGCCGGGTCGTCAAACGCAATGCTGCAGGTATTGACCGGGCCGTTGGACAAACCGGCCATCGCCTGCACCACCGCGCTGCTGTCCACCCCGCCGGACAAAAACGCGCCCAGCGGCACCTCGGCAATCATGCGCAGGTTCACCGATTCGCGCAGCCGGCGCACCAACTCGTCGCCGGCATCCTGCTCGCTCATGGCGTTGTCCAGCGTGAAGCGCACATCCCAGTATTCACGCGGCTCGCCCACGGCCTGGCCGCGGCGGATGGCCAACGTGTGGGCCGGCGGCAGCTTCTTGGCCTGGCGGAAGATCGTGCGTGGCTCGGCCACGTAGCCCAGCGCAAAGTACTCTTCCAGCGCCAGCGGATCGATCTCGCGTTTCAGTGCGCTGCTGCCAGCCTGGTAGGCCAGCAGCGATTTCAGCTCGCTGCCAAACAGCAAAGTCCCGTCGTCCAGCAGCGCGTAATACATCGGCTTGACGCCCAGCCGGTCGCGCGCAAGAAACAGCGTCTGGCGGTTGCGGTCCCACAGCGCAAACGCAAACATGCCGCGAAAGCGCTTGACGCAGTCCTCGCCCCATTGCTCCCAGGCGTGCACGATGACCTCGGTATCGCTCTTGGTCTTGAACACATGGCCATGGGCTTGCAGCTCGGGGATCAGCGACTGGTAGTTGTAGATCTCGCCGTTGAAGATCACCCACACCGACGCGTCCTCGTTGCACAGCGGCTGCTGGCCGGTGGCGATGTCGATGATGGACAAACGGCGGTGGCCAAAACCCAGGCCGGGCTCGATGTGCAGACTGCCTTCATCCGGCCCGCGGTGCTGCTGCGAATCGTTCATGCGCTGCAGCACGGTGGGCGACACGGTATTGCCGGCGCGGGTGTCAAAAATGCCTGTGATACCGCACATGTCAATGCTCTTTCGATGAATAGGCCACGGCGGCAAGTTGCTGGTCGTACAGGCCCTGGTAGGCCGCCACCATGGCCTGCATGCTGAACCGTTGCTCCACCGCAGCCCGCCCGGCGTCGCCCTGTTGTGCACCATGGTCCGGCTGCCGCCACAGGCCCAGCAGCGCCTGCGCCATGGCCTGCACATCGCCAGACGGCACCACCCGGCCGCTTCGGCCATCGGCCACCAGTTCGGCGTTGCCACCCACTGCGGTGGCCACCACCGGCAGGCCACTGGCCATGGCTTCCAGAATGGTATTGGAAATGCCTTCGGCCAAGGACGGCAGCACAAAACAATCCAGGCTGCGCATGACATCCGGCACGTCAGCACGCTCACCGGGCAGCCAGGCGGCATAGTCCGCACCGGCGTCTTGCAGGATGGCCTGGGCCTGGGCGCGCAGCGGGCCATCACCCACCATCACCAGCCGGGCGGCGGCGGCAAAACCGGCATCCAGCGCACGCGCCCGCACAAAGGCGCGCGCCAGCAGGGTTTGGTTCTTGACCGGCGCCATGCGGCCCACGGTGCCGACCAGCCAGTGCGCCGGCCGCTGGAAAGGGCAGCCATTGACGGTGCCTGCCGCCGGCTTGGGCGCGGGCTGGAAGCGCTGGTCATCCACGCCGTTGTAGACCTGGCTGATGCGCTGCGGCGCAATGCCCACCGGGCCGGTCAGGTAGCGCTCCAGGTCTTGCGACAAGGCCACATAACGCTGCACAAACGGCGAATAAACCCGCCGCAAACGCTGGTGGTGGCGGCTGCTGCCGTCCAGGTCGTCGATGTCGCGGCCATGCTCGCCGTGGATGCGCACCGGCACCCTGGCCGCCCAGGCGGGCACTTGCATCTCCAGCGCGGCCAGGTTGCGGCTGTGCACGATGGCGGGCTGGTGCTGCCGCAACAAGCGCCACAGCGCCGGGTACAGCCGCATGCCGTGGCCGGGGCCTTTGTTCAGCGCGATGCAGTCCACATCGGGCCGGCGCAACCGCTGGCGGAACGCGGTGACCTCGGTCAGCGCCACCACCATGTGGCGGTAAGCGTCGCGTGGCATGTGGTTGATCAGGTTGACAACACCGTTTTCCAGGCCGCCGGTGTCAAAGCGGTACAGCAGGTGCACCACCAGCGGCGGCTGGTGCCCGGCAACCACCAGCGGCGGCTGGGTGGGAGAACTCACAACCTCCAGACGCGAAAGCCCGCGCCTTGCAGCGCCACAGCGTCATAACCTGCCTTGACATCGATGAACGCACCGCCCTTGACCAGCTTGCGTGCGATGTCGTCCACCGACAAGGCCGCGTACTCGCGGTGCGCCACCGCCGCCACCACCGCGTCGGCGCGCGGCAGGTCGTCCCAGGTGTGCAGGCGCACGCCGTACTCGTGCATCGCTTCTTCGGCATCGGCCTGGGCGTCGGTCACACACACTTCGACGCCGTAGCTCTGCAGCTCCTGGATGATGTCGATGACCTTGCTGTTGCGCAGATCGCCGCAGTTCTCTTTGAAGGTCAGGCCCAGCATATTCACCTTGGCGCCCTTGATGGTGCTGCCGCTGGCAATCATGTGCTTGATGGTCTGCTCGGCGATGAACTTGGCCATGCCGTCGTTGATGCGCCGCCCCGCTAAGATCACCTGCGGGTGGTAGCCCAGCATGTCGGCCTTGTGCGTCAGGTAGTACGGATCAACGCCGATGCAATGCCCGCCCACCAGGCCGGGCTTGAACTTTAAAAAGTTCCACTTGGTGCCGGCGGCCTGCAGCACCTCGCTGGTGTCGATGCCCATCTTGTCGAAGATGATCGCCAGCTCGTTCATCAACGCGATGTTCAGGTCGCGCTGGGTGTTTTCGATCACCTTGGCGGCCTCGGCCGCCTTGATGCTGCTGGCGCGGTGCACACCAGGCAGCACGATGCGCTCGTACAGCGCGGCCACCTGGGCCAGCGTTTCGGGCGTGTCGCCGGAGACGATTTTGAGGATCTTGGTGAGCGTGTGCTCCTTGTCGCCCGGGTTGATGCGCTCGGGGCTGTAGCCGACGTTGAAATCACGTTTCCACTTGAGGCCCGATTCGCGCTCCAGCACCGGGATGCACACCTCCTCGGTGGCACCGGGGTAGACGGTGGATTCGTAGACCACGATCGCGCCCTTTTTCATATGCCTGCCGGCGCTGGTGCTGGCACCGATCAACGGCTTGAAATCGGGGATGTGGGCCTGGTCCACCGGCGTGGGCACGGCCACGATGATGATGTCGGCCTCGGCCAGCATCGCGCCGTCGGCGGTGTAGACCGCGTGCTTGGCCAGGGCCATGTCGGCGTCGGCCAGCTCGCGCGATGGATCCACACCGCGCTGGCAGGATTCCACCTTGCTCAGCGCAATGTCAAACCCGATGGTGCGCATCTGCTTGCCAAATTCCACCACCAGCGGCAGACCCACATAGCCCAATCCGATCACTGCAAGCGTTGACATCGGCTCTCCTGAATTCAAGCGGTTCACACCCAGGGATTTTCCCTGAGCGGTTGGTGATTACCGGTGACGCGTTTCACGCAACAAGCTGTCGAGCCGGGACCAGTTGTCTTTGACAAAGGAATCCAGCACGGCCTGCGCCTGCCCCGGCTGCGTATCGGGTGCATACAACACCAGCGCGGCCGATTCGTCCCCCTGGCCGCTGAGCTGCTGCCAGGCGCTCACCAGCTTGGCCTTGATATCGCTGCGGGTGAGGGTGCCGTTCACCCAATACCACTGCCAAGCCTGCAGTTTGATCCGGTCGGTGCGCCCGGCCTGGGCAGCGCCCAGCAAATCGGTGGTGGTGACCTCCACCGACTGGCCAGCAAACGCCACGCTGCGGCGGCCACTGAGCACAGGATTCCAGTTGTAATTGTTGCTCAGCACCAGTTGGTTGGTGGAGTCCACCAGCTTGCGGGTTTCGTTTTGTTGCCGGTAATAGGCCACATAAACCCCCACGCTGCGGCCGTTGGACTCATAAGTGCGTGACGTGGCGGCCGACGCGGCGCTGAAGTGCGGCGTGAAGTCGGCCAAGGGCTGCTCGGCGGCCTGCCAGCCGGCGACCAGTTGGTCGGGCAATTGCAACTTCACTGGCGCGGCAACGGCGCTATCGTCCACACCGGTCAAGCGCGGCAGCAAGGCGGGTGCAGCCAACAGCAGCGCGGCGGTCAGCGCAGCGATGGGCCAGATGGGCCGTGCCGGTGACTGGCCCGCGCCCTGCAGCAAGCTGCTGCGGGCCGGCGCCGGGGCAGGTGCCTCGGACCAGCGGGCGCCGATGAAAAACATGCCGATGATCACGACGCCAAAAAACACCCAGCCGTAGACGATGTGGTCCACCCCGGTGGCCAGGCGGTTGTTGGACAGATGGCCGATCATCACGATCTGGTAGGCGCGCACCCAGTTGGCGATGATCGGCATCACGATGGATACCGCGACAAACGCCAGCCGGCGCCGGGTGCTGCGGTAGTTGAGATACGCAAACAAACTGCCCACCATGAACGACGCCATCAGGTAACGGATGCCGCTGCAGGCCTCCACCACCGACCAGCTACCCGACGGGATGACAAATTGCTGGCCCTCGCGGTAAACCGGCACCCCAGTGACGCGCAGCGCTGCGACGACAAAATCGGCGGTCCACTGCATCAGGATCGGGGTCAACGCCTCGCCCACCGGCACCGCAAAAAACAGGAACAGCAGCGGAAAGGCAATCACCCGGCTGACTGCCCAGCCCAGCACCGCCGGCACCGACAGCACCAGCAAACAAGCAAACGCAAGCTGGCTGACGGCATTGGCGTACGTCACCTGGCCCAGCATCCAGGCCAGCGCCACCAGCGCCATCGGCAGCAGCAGCCAGGGCACGGGTTGCGGCCGGGTCAACGCCAAGGTGTCGCGCAAACGCCAGACCAGCCACAGGCTGATTGGCGGCACGACAAACGCATGGGTGAAGGTGGCGGACCGATCCCAGATCGTCACCATCGCGATCAAGGTTTCGCGGTACGCAAACAGCAAGGTGGCAAATACACCCAGCCAAAGCAGCAAGGGCAGACGCCAGCGCGGCGGCGGCACGGTGACGAGGGTCATGATGTTCATGCGTGGATCCAGGAAGCAGTGTTGGCAGGCAAGCTGCGTGCCGGGGATGGTGTGGACGGCAGGTGGCGGTCGATGCCCTGCAATTGCGCGGCCCAGCTTGCGTCTTGCAGCACCCGGCGGCGCGCGGCAGCGCCGATCGCCTGGGCATGGCCGGCATCGGCCAGCAGGCCGGCCACCGCTTGCACATAGTCGGCGGCTTCGTTGGCTGGCAGGATCTCTTGCCCGGGCAGCGCGCTCAGCGCGTCCACGCATTGCGCGGCAGCCACCACCGGGCAGGCCATCGCCATCGCCTCCAGCACCTTGTTTTGCACCCCACGCGCGAGGCGCAGCGGTGCCACCGCCACCAGCGCATGCTGCAGGTAGGGCCGCACATCGGGCACCGTGCCACTGACCGCCACCGCATCACTGGCCAGTGCGCGCACCGCTGCCGTGGGGCTGCGGCCGATGATGTGCAGCCGCAGCGCCGGCCAGCGTGCGCGCAGCGCCGGCAGCATGTCCTGCACAAACCAGGTCACGGCATCGACATTGGGCCAGTAGTCCATCGCGCCGGTGAACACCAGCACCTGCTCACCGGGCTGGTAGGGCGATGGCCGGGCCGGATCGGGGGCAAAAAAATCGGCATCGACACCATTGCTCAAGGCCTCGACATGGCCTTGGGTGGCGGGCGCCAGCTTGCTCAGCAGGTCCACTTCTTTCTCGGTGACCAGGAACGAGCGCTGTGCACTGCGCACCACGGATTCTTCGTAGCGCAGAAGCTGTTGGCCCTCGCGGCGGTACAACCACGACACCGGCCAGGCATGCATCTGGGCGTACTGGGTCCATTTGGCCGAATCCACATCGACCAGGTCGATCAAGGTGGGCAGGCCGGTGGCAGCCGGCGCGTACTGCGCCATCGACGACGAAAACACCACCACTGCGTCGATCGCCTCGGCCGCCAGCGTCTGGCGCCCCCCGCGCGCCAGTGCGGCGTCGCGGTAGTAGCGCAGCGACAGCGGCAC
>JANOBL010000921.1:0-4977 GCA_031411635.1 Betaproteobacteria bacterium | reverse complement strand
CATCATCGCCGCGTCATAGATCGGCAGCCGCTGGCCCGAGGGCTGGTGCAGCGTCAAACCCCCTTCAGCGCGTGATCCGCTGGCATCCGCCGGCAGCATCAAATTCTTGATGCGCACATTGGCAAAGGTGCCGCGCATCATCACCTCGTGGTGGCCGCGCCGTGCACCGTAGCTGTTGAAGTCGGCCGGCTTCACGCCCCGGCCTTGCAGGTAGCGCCCCGCCGGTGAATCCACCGCGATGTTGCCGGCCGGCGAGATGTGATCAGTGGTGATCGAATCCCCAAACAAGGCCATCACCCGCGCGCCCAGGATCGCCACGCCGGTGCTGCGCTGCAAGCCGGGCGGTGTCATCGAAAAACCATTGAAAAACGGCGGCTGCGCGATGTAGCTGCTGTCGGGCCAGGCATACACATCGCCGCTGGCGCTGGCGATGTTCTGCCACAGCTTGCCGGGCTGGCTGGCCACTTGTGCGTAGTTGCGGCGGTAGGTCTCCGGGTTCAGCGCCAAGGGCATCAGCGCATTGATCTCGTCGCTGCTGGGCCAGATGTCGCCCAAAAACACCGGCCGGCCTTTTTTGTCCAGGCCCACCGGCTCGGTCATCAGATCGCGCGTCACGGTGCCGGCAATCGCATACGCCACCACCAGCGGCGGGCTGGCCAGAAAGTTGGCTTTCAGATTCGGGTGGATGCGGGCCTCGAAATTGCGGTTGCCCGACAGCACGGCCGCGCAGACCAGGTCGTTGTCGGTGATCGCGGCATTGATCTCGGGCGTCAGGTCACCGGCATTGCCGATGCAGGTGGTGCAGCCGTAGGCGGCCAGGTAGAAGCCCAGCTTTTGCAGGTACTTCAGCAGCCCGGCTTTTTCCAGATACTCGGTGACGATGCGCGATCCCGGCGCCAGCGAGGTCTTGATGTGTGGCGCCACCGTCAGCCCACGCTGCACGGCTTTTTTGGCCAGCAGCCCGGCGGCCAGCAGCACACCTGGGTTGCTGGTGTTGGTGCACGAGGTGATGGCGGCGATCAGCACATCGCCGTGGTGCAGCGCCACGCCTTTGCCAGCCGGCACGGCGCTGCGGATGCTGGCATCCGGTTGGTTGAAGCCGTTGGCCTCGGGCGGCGCGGCCAGCAAGTGGCCAAACTGCTGCGCCACCGCGCCAATCTCGATCCGGTCTTGCGGCCGCTTGGGGCCGGCCAGCGACGGCGCCACCTGGCCCAGGTCCAGCGTCAGCACCCGGGTGTAGTCGATCGCGCCGGCCTGAGGCACGCCAAACAAGCCCTGGGCCCGGAAGTAGGCCTCGAAGGCCAGCAGCTCGCTCTTGCGCCGGCCGGTGCCCTTCAAATAAGCCAGGGTCTTGCCGTCGACCGGAAAGAAGCCCATCGTTGCGCCGTATTCGGGCGCCATGTTGGCAATCGTGGCGCGGTCGGGCAGGCTCAGGCTCTCGGTGCCCTCGCCGCAGAACTCGACAAACTGGCCCACCACTTTTTCGCGCCGCAGCAGCTCGGTGACGGTCAGCACCAGGTCGGTGGCGGTCACGCCTTCGCGCAGCTTGCCGGTCAGCGCCATGCCCACCACATCGGGCGTCAGCAGGTACACCGGCTGGCCCAGCATCGCCGCCTCGGCCTCAATGCCGCCCACACCCCAGCCCACCACGCCGATGCCGTTGATCATCGTGGTGTGGCTGTCGGTGCCCACCAGCGTGTCGGGGTAGTACAGCTTAGGGGCTGACTTTTCAGCGCCGGGATACTTGGCCTTGTGCACGCCACGCGCCAGGTATTCCAGGTTTACCTGGTGCACGATGCCAAAACCGGGCGGCACCACGCCAAAGGTGCTGAAGGCCTGCATGCCCCATTTCATGAACTCGTAGCGCTCGCGGTTGCGGCTGAACTCCAGCTTCATGTTCAGGTCCAGCGCCTGCTTGTTGCCAAAATAATCCACCATCACCGAGTGGTCCACCACCAAGTCCACCGGCACCAGCGGCTCGATCGCCTTGGGTTTTTTGCCCAGCGATGCCGCCACATTGCGCATCGCCGCCAGATCGGCCAGCAGCGGCACGCCGGTGAAATCCTGCAATACCACACGCGCCACGACAAACGGGATCTCGGCCGTGCGATCGGCCACTGGTTGCCACTGCGCGAGCTGCTTGACTTGCTCGGGCAGCACGCGCTGGCCATCGCAGTGGCGCAGCAGGCTTTCCAGCATGATGCGGATCGAGATTGGCAGCCGCGACAGGTCTTGGCCCAGATACCGGCCCAGCGCGGGCAGCGAGTAAAACTGGCCGGTTTTGCCGGGGCCGGGCTCGAAGCTTTGGCAGGTGGTGGCGTAGGGGTGGGCGGTGGTGGTCATGGTCTAAACCTCCTTGGGCACTGTGGGCACTGTGGGCACTGTGGGCACGCGGGCGACGCGCTGGTTGTCAGGTGAGGTTGGATTTCCAGCGGGTACTGAATCCCAGTTGTCGATAAAACTCGAACGGGCCGCACCACGGCAAACCGAGGTCGTCGCACACGTTGGGCACCTTGCGGTTCTGGCGGCGCTTGCCGGGCTTGGATGCTTCTGCCGTGACGATGCGTCGGCGCGCTGGGTCCGCCAGGCCATAGGCCACCAGGAAGGGGTCGCGGCCCAGTTCGTCCACTTCGGCGTCGGTCAGGTCGGGCGCATAGCCTTCATTGACGGCGCGTTGGACCAGCGCGAGGTCAACCACCTCGTCCAGCAGCAGGGCTTGGCGCACCTGGGCCTGCTGAATCCAGTCGAACAAAAGATCGCGCTCGGGCCGCTTGGGGCCCTCCTTGATCTCCTCAAAGATTTCGAGGGGGATCTTCACGTTTCCGCGCCTGCCCATGTGTTCAAGCCACTCCCAGAACTCGGGCACCGCATCCACTGGGTAATAGCTGTCCTTGGCCGTGATCAGGACGTTGGCGTCCAGCAGGTAGAGCATGCGGCTCAGCCCTGCAGCGGCGGGCCGGCGCCTGGGCGGCCCTGCAACAGCGGGTGGACGCTGCGGGGCTTGACGCCCAACACCTTGGCCGCCTTGACCGGCGTAAGCACACCGGCTGCCATCGTCCTGTCAACGAGATTGAGCAGGGCCCTGCCCAGACGATGGCGGCGCACCACGTAGTAGTTGGGGCCGTTGTCACTGTCGCGGGCGCGCTCCCGAGCGCGATGTCGGTCCGAGAGCCACTTGTCATGCAAGGCGCGGTCAATACGCTGCCAATCGCCAAAGTCGAGCCGGTCAATCCGGTACAGGCCGTAGGCCACCATCTTGCGGCTGACATGGCGGGGTTGCGCAAATTGGCTGATCAGGTCTATCAAGGCGTCGTCGCTGGCCCATTGTGCGAGGGCGAGTTGGGCCAGCTCATCGCGGGGCAGCAGCAGGCTGGCGGCCACCTCATTGCAAAAGCGCTCAACGGCCAGGTCCGTGCTGGCGCCGCTGACGCCGGTCTGGCCCAGCCAGAGATGGGCCAGCTCATGTAGCAGGGTGAAGGACCAGGCGGTCTTGGCGTCCTGGTCATTGATCACCACAAACGGTGCGAAGGGGTCTGCAATAGCAAAGCCTCGAAAACTTTCGACCGAGATTGCGCTGTGATGGCTGCCCAGGTTGCCCATCAGCAGCACAAAGATGCCTTGCGCTTCGGCCAACTGGCGCAGATAGGCAAAAGCTTGCTCCGTGGTGCGCTGAGCACGGAATTCGTCGAGCCTCAGCCCGAGCTGATCCGCAATCTGCCGGGCCACGCTTGCTGCGTCATCGTTGACCGTTGCGGTGCCGACAAAGCGCAGGGCTTCGCCCTCCTCATCGTCCACGACGATAGACCGGACCATGTTCTGGCGGGCCATCACGTCGCGCACCAGGGCGTCGAGCAGGGCCTCGTCGGACTCCGCCCGGTCGGGTGGCAGGGTGCGGAAGTCCTGCCCGCGGTCAGCCTTGCGAGGGGGCGCCGACAGATAGAAGGTCAGCAAGGAGCGCCGGTAGGCCTTGCACATCTTCAGCAGCAAGGGCCGCGACGGCGGCTCAACGCCGGCCTCGATGCGCTGCAGCTTGTCCGGCGATGTCAATGCCAAGGCCTGCGCCGCTTGCTCCAGGCTGAGGCCGGCGGTTTCTCTGGCCCATCGGATGACGTCGGGGTTCATGGCTGGGGGGTGGCTACTGAGCGGAGTTTGACGCATGTCTCGGCGGCTTGAGACTCTGGGCCCGAGGCAGAGTCCGCTTGGTTGCGCTGCCAACGTCGCAGTGCTGCAACTCGACGCCAGTGGTCAGCTTGCCGATAGTCCCGTCTCCAGTGTGCCAGTGGCTCGCTTTCCGATGGGGGAAACACGACAAAGGCGGAAGCCGAAGTTGTCGTTGCGGAAGGTGGGGAGCTCGCCGTTGCGGAACGCGGCGCGCAGCAGGCTGGGGTAGTAGCGCCACGAGCCTCCACGCAGCACCCGCGGCGCGAAGAAACTTGGCCTGGTATTGCCGGGCTGATCACGTTCGTTCAAGCACCATTCCCTGACATTTCCCGCCAGATCATGCACGCCGTCTGGGCTGGGGAAGGGGTAGATGCCCACCGCTGTCGTCCGTTGCAGATAGAGGCCACCTTCGATTCTGTCGATTTTTTCGTCGCAATTGGCCCTGCCTGCCTGGTAGCCGTCTCCCCAGGGGTACTCGGCGCCCTTTCGACCGCGCGCTGCGCGTTCCCATTGCTGTTCAGTGGGCAGGCGGATGTCCTCTCCCAACTGCGCGCTCAACCAACGGCTGTAGGCCATGGCTTCGAACCAGCTGACGGTCTCGCGCGGTGAGTTCGGTTCGGACCATTTCGCTTCCTCGGGCTGCTCGATGGGTTCTGCCCGGCCCGCCCACCACTGCGCATCGGCATAGCCCCCCGCATCAATGAAAGCCTGGAATTGGCTGTGGGTGATGGGATAGCGCGCGATCTCGAAAGTGGGCAGCAACAGCCGCACGCCGTTCTGGTAGACGAAGGGCCGCCCGCCCGGGATGCGCACCCA
>JANOBL010000920.1:0-9794 GCA_031411635.1 Betaproteobacteria bacterium | reverse complement strand
GTCTGGACCAGCTACGAAAAGCTGCGCACGGTGATCGAGAAGAAGATGTTCTCCAACACCGAAGAGTTGCTGCCGGTGATCAGCTTCAATGCCAAGGCCAGCGCCGACGAGGCCAAGAAGCACGAAGACTTTGTCACCCGCATGGTGGCCAAGGGCTACACCAGCAAGCAGGTGCGGCTGTTGTGCGAGTGGTATCTCAGGGTGCGCAAGTCGAGCTGACACTGACGGTCAACCTTGAGAGCAAACGAGGTTCCCAAGATGCTTCAACAAATCATCGACCGGCGGCTGGCCGGCAAGAACAAGTCGATCGGCAACCGCGAGCGCTTCATGCGGCGCTTCAAGGACAAGATCAAGGATGCCGTGCGCCGGGCGGTGGACGGGCGTGGCATCCGAGACCTGGAGCGCGGCGAGGAAGTGCGCATCCCGAAGAAGGACTTGAGCGAGCCGGTGTTTCACCACGGCTCGGGTGGCAAGCGCGAGATGGTGCATCCGGGCAACCAGGAATATGTGCGCGGCGACCGCATCAAGCGCCCGCAAGGGGGTGGCCAAGGTAGCGGTGCAGGCAAGGGCCAGGCCGGTGACCAGGGCGAGGGCGAAGACGACTTCACATTTGCGCTGAGCAAAGAGGAATTCATGCAGGTCTTTTTTGAAGACCTGGCATTGCCCAACCTGGCGCGCACCCAGCTTGCCGAAACACCGGAGTGGAAAAGCCACCGTGCCGGTTTCTCGAGCGACGGCACACCCAACAACCTGCATGTGGTGCGATCACTGCGCGGCGCGATTGGCCGGCGCATTGCGATCGGCTCGGGTTCGCGCCAGGAGTTGGCCGAGCTGGAAGCCGAGCTGGTGATCGCCAAGGCCGCGGCGCTGGCCGGTGATGCCAAGGCGGGCGCTGAAATCAAGCCGCTGGAGCTGCAGATCGAAGCGCTGCGTGCCCGGCTGCAACGCATCCCTTATCTGGACCCGATCGACCTGCGTTACCGCAGCCGCATCAAGGTGGCGGTGCCCACCAGCAAGGCGGTGATGTTCTGCCTGATGGACGTGTCGGGCTCGATGGACGAGGCGCGCAAGGATTTGTCCAAGCGTTTCTTCATCCTGCTGTATTTGTTCCTGACCCGGCATTACGAGAAGATCGACATCGTCTTCATCCGCCACCACACGCAAGCCCAGGAAGTGGACGAAGAGAACTTCTTCCACGCCCGCGAGACGGGCGGCACCGTGGTGTCGTCTGCGCTGGTGCTGATGGAGGAGATCATCCGCGCACGCTACTCGCCCAGTGAATGGAACATCTACGGCGCCCAGGCCAGCGATGGTGACAACTGGCATCATGATTCCGGCCGCTGCCGCGAGTTGCTGGCCACCCGGCTGCTGCCGCTGTGCCGCTACTTTGCCTATGTGCAGGTGGCCGAGGAAGAGCAGAACCTGTGGACCGAGTACACCCAGCTCACCGAGACGCACCGCCACTTTGCGATGCGCAAGGCGGTAGAGGCCTCGCAGATCTACCCGGTGTTCCGCGACCTGTTCAAAAAGGAGGGCGCCGCTGCCGCGGCGTGACGCACCATGGAATCACTGCCTGTTGGCCTGCCGCCTGAGCCATTGCCGGTGTCGTCGCTTGAACCCGCCGCGCCGCGTCCTCTGCGCGGCCCGGTGCCGTTGAACCACACGGTCGAGCGCCTGCCCGCGCCCAGCGACTGGTCATTCGATCTGATCGACCAGTACCACGAGGTGATCCGCAACACCGCGCAGCGCTTTGGCCTTGACACTTATCCCAACCAGTTGGAGATCATCACCGCCGAGCAGATGATGGACGCCTACGCCAGCGTAGGCATGCCGGTGAACTACCGGCATTGGAGCTACGGCAAGGAGTTCATCAGCACCGAGAAAAACTACAAGCGGGGCCACATGGGCCTGGCTTACGAGATCGTCATCAACAGCAACCCCTGCATCAGCTACCTGATGGAGGAGAACACGATGCCGATGCAGGCGCTGGTGATCGCGCATGCCGCCTACGGCCACAACAGCTTCTTCAAGGGCAATTACCTGTTCCGGATGTGGACCGATGCCGGCTCGATCATCGATTACCTGGTCTATGCCAAGAACTACGTGGCTGAGTGCGAAGAGCGCCATGGCCTGGACAAGGTGGAAGAGTTTCTGGACTCTTGCCATGCGCTGCAAAACCATGGTGTCGATCGTTACCGCCGGCCCACCCGCAAGACGCTGGCGCAAGAGCTGGCCGATCGAAAAGACCGCGAGTCCTATGCCCAGCGCCAGGTGAATGACCTGTGGCGCACGCTGCCCAACAAGCGTGCCGGCAAGCCCGACGAGCCCGAGCAGGCGCGGCGCTTTCCCGATGAGCCGCAAGAAAACCTGCTGTACTTCATCGAAAAAAACGCGCCGCTGCTGGAGCCCTGGCAGCGCGAGATCGTGCGCATCGTGCGCAAGGTGGCGCAGTACTTTTATCCGCAGCGCCAAACCCAGGTGATGAACGAGGGCTGGGCCACCTTCTGGCACCACAAGCTGCTGAACACCATGTACGACGACGGCTATTTGACCGACGGCGTGATGATCGAATGGCTGAAGAGCCACACCAACGTGATCTACCAACCGCCGGTGGGCCACAAGGCCTACAGCGGCATCAACCCGTACGCGCTGGGCTTTGCGATGTACACCGACATCAAGCGCATCTGCGAAAGTCCGACCGACGAAGACCGGCTGTGGTTTCCCGACATTGCCGGATCGGACTGGGTGCCCACGCTGGATGCAGCGATGCGCAATTACAAGGACGAGAGCTTCATCGGCCAGTACCTGTCGCCCAAGTTGATGCGCGATTTTCGGCTGTTTGCAATCACCGACGACGACAAGCAGAGCGAGCTGGAAGTCAGCGCGATCCATGACGACGCCGGCTACCGCCGGGTGCGCGAGATGCTGTCGCACCAGTACGACCTGGGTTCGCGCGAGCCCAATATCCAGGTCTGGAATGTCAACCTGCGTGGCGACCGGTCGCTGACCTTGCGCCACTTCCAGCACAACGACCGGCCGATTGACGACAGTGGCCAAGAGGTGCTCAAGCATGTGGCCCGGCTCTGGGGTTTTGGTGTGCACCTGGAAAGCACCAACGGCAAGGGTGATGTGACCAAGCGCTGGTCGGTGCCTGCACCCACGACCTGAACCTCGGCTCAAGTTCTGCCGCCGGTGGGTCGATAGCCACTGATGCCGCGTCCTCGACCGAAAAAACCACAGGCTTCGCGCCGGGCGCGGCATGACAGCATCGCTTTGCTGGCGCAACGCCAGCGCACCGACGCGCTGCTGGAGGCGCTGCCCAATGGGGTGGTGATGCGTGCCGCCGACGGTCGGGTGATCGAGTGCAACCCGGCAGCCGAGCAGCAGTTGCATCTCAGCCGAGCGCAGTTGCTGGGCCAGGCGCCGATCGATCCACGCTGGCGAACCGTGCATGAGGACGGCCGCACCATGCCATTGGCCGAGCGCCCGGCGATGCAGGCATTGGCCACAGGCCTGGGGGTGCGCGCCCGTTTGATGGGTGTGATGTCGCCGGGGCAGCGTGTGCGCTGGCTGCTGGTCAACGCCGAGCCGGTGCGCGATGACCAGGGCCAGGTCTGCGGCATCGTGTCGTGTTTCACCGATGTGACCGAGCAGCGCGACCAGCAAACCCGGCTGGCCCACATCGTTGCGGCGGCCGGCGTGGGCACCTGGGACTGGGACATGGACGCTGCCAGCATGAGCTGCAACGACCGTTTGCTGACGATGCTGGGCTACCGCCGGGGCGAGGTGGAGCTGACCTGGCGCGCCTGGAGCCGTTTGATCCACCCCGACAGCCGCGCCGAATGGCAGGCCGCGTTGTGCAGCCATCTGGCCAACCCCGGTGCCCCCTGCCGCGCCGAGTTGCGCATCCGCCGGCCCGATGGCCAATGGGCTGCCGTGCTGACCTGCGGCGTGGTGATCGACCGCAGCGCCGATGGCAAACCGCGCCGCATGGCCGGCATCCATGTCGACATGACCGAGCAGATGCAGATGCAGGCCATGCTGCGCCATGCCGCCCGCACCGATGGCCTGACCCAGTTGCCCAACCGGGCGGCGGTGTTTGAGCAGGTGCAGCAGGCCATCGAGCTGGCGGCGCGGCAGCCAGAGCACCAGTTTGCCGTGCTCTACATGGATTTCGACCGCTTCAAGCAGGTCAACGACACGTTGGGCCATGCGGCGGGCGACGAGTTGCTGCGCCAGATTGCGCAACGCTTGCGCGGCGCGTTGCGCAGCGGCGACGCCATCACACCTGGCGCCAGCCACACCCCGTCCGCTAGCCACACCCCAGCAGCCACATTGAGCGCCGGCCGCATCGGTGGCGAGGAGTTTGTTGTGCTGCTGGAAGGCGTGGCCGGCCGCGACGAGGCCTGCGCGGTGGCGCGCCGGCTGATGGACGTGCTGGCGCCGCCGTACAACATCCAGGGCCACACGGTGCATTCCAGCGCCAGCATCGGCATCGTCACGTCCGACCCACCGGCCAACGATGCCCACACGGTGATGCGCGATGCCGACACCGCGATGTACGAGGCCAAACACGGTGGCCGGGCACGTTATGCGGTGTTTGACCCAGCGATGCAGCAGCGGGTGGCCTACAGCGTGGAAACCGAGCGCGACTTGCGCCTGGCCCTGCAGCGCCAGGAGCTGTTTGTGGTTTACCAACCGGTGGTGGAGCTGCAGCAGCCCGGCCCCGGTGGGGTGGAGGCGCTGGTGCGCTGGCGCCACCCGGTGCGGGGCCTGGTCAACCCGGTGGAGTTCATTGGCGTGGCCGAAGAGTCGGGCCTGATCGTCGAGCTTGGCCGCTATGTGATGGAGGCCGCCTGCCGCCAGTTTGCCGGTTGGCAGCGTGTGCTCGGGCCGCTGGCGCCGGTGTCCTTGGCGGTCAACCTGTCACCGGTGCAACTTCGCCTGCCCGGGCTGATTGCCGATGTGCAGCGCTGCCTGGTGCAAAGTGGCATTGCAGCCTGGCAACTGCAACTGGAAGTGACCGAAAGCCTGGCCGCGCAAGACGACACCGCGCAAGAGCGGCTGCGAGAACTCAAGGCCCTGGGTGTGCGCATTGCGCTGGACGACTTTGGCACCGGCTACTCGTCGCTGGCTTGCTTGCACCAGTTGCCGGTGGACACTGTCAAGATCGACCGCTCGTTTGTGATGCATGCCGAGACCAGCGATTACCACCGGGTGCTGATCGAGGCCACGATCCGGGTGGCCGATGCGCTGGGCATGTGCACCGTGGCCGAGGGCATCGAGACGCCCGGCCAGGCTGCGCTGATGCAGCGCCTGAAATGCGGCCGCGGCCAGGGCTTTTTATGGGCCCGGCCACTGGCGCCCGAGGCGCTGGTGCAGTGGCTGCAGCAGCGCGCCGAGTGCCTGCCTGCAGCGGCCTGAGCCTGCGGGCGGCGCCACCTGGCCGCTCACTTGGCGGGTTTGGCCGGCAAGGCCTCGATGCTTTGCCGAAAGCCCGCGCCGCCGTCGTCGCAGACCAGGGTTTTCAGGCGCTGGCCACCGCGCGAGATGATCACGCCGTCTTCAAACTCGGGGTCGCCACCACCGGCGGCCCGGCCCTGCTTGGCAAACACGCTGTACTCGTAGCCGGCGCGGCTGAAACTCACGCTGGTGATGCCGCCGCCATAAACCGGTGCACTGGCCTGGTAGAAGCGCGCCGCAGCACCATCGGCCGGGTACACCAACTCCATCCGGTTGGGTGCGCCATAGCGATAAGTCATGCGCAGCGCATCGGCGCCTGCGGTGCCGGCCGCGCACAACGAGACGATCTTGCGGCCCACGCTGCAAGACAGCACGATGGCCTCGGCCGGCTTGCACAGACTGCGCTCGGGGGCCTGTACTGCTGCGGCCACCGGCAGCGCCACCGCGCCAGCGGCAGCCAAGGCGCAAAGCAAACGCCGCAGC
This sequence comes from Betaproteobacteria bacterium, assembly GCA_031411635.1. Classification (GTDB taxonomy): domain Bacteria; phylum Pseudomonadota; class Gammaproteobacteria; order Burkholderiales; family Burkholderiaceae_C; genus Pseudaquabacterium. Next base: position 3,848 of record JANOBL010000920.1, on the reverse strand, counting down.
CTCACGCGCCCAACGCCTTCTTGACCCGGGCCAGCCGGGCCATACGGTCGGGCAGGCCGTTTTCGCCGCCATTGACGGCAATCGTCACGGCCTTGACGTCGTCGCGGTCGGCCAGCGCATTCAAACGGTTGTTGTCCCAGAAGAAGAACGCCGACTCAACGCCATACTTCAGTTGTTTGCTCAGCAGATCGGGGTTGCGCACAAAGTCCTGCAGGTCGTCCGGGTTCTTGGCGTTGTGGGCCTTGGTAAACAGCGCGTAGTTGCTCTTGCCGGTGAGCTGCACCATGCCACGGCCCCGGTAGGCAAAGCCCTCGCCCGAGGCCTCGTCGCCATTGCCGTTGCGCGATGCATAGGCATACGACAGCAGATTTTTTGCGTTGCCGGCATAAGTGGATTCTTGCGTCCACAGCTTGTCGCGCAGCCGGCCCAGCCGGCAATCGCCGGTGGCGGCGTTGTATTGCTTCATGCCACCCTTGCAGCCAAACACCTCGCGCATGCGCTTGGCGCTGTACACGCCGTCCTCCTCGCGCACCTTGAAGCTGCTTTCGTGACCCATCTGCGCCAAAAAGTGCGCGATGCGCAGCTTGGTGTTCACCGCGTAGGCGCGGGCGTAGGCATCCATCGCCGGCGCGATGTCGTTGCTGTACGCCGCCACGATGCCGGGCTCGGCGGCCAACAGCAGGGCGGGTGTGATCAGAGGGGGTGGGTTGGGCATGGTGCTTGAACCTGAGGTTGATGCCAGCACAGCGTAGCCCCAGTCACATTGCCCGTCCACCCCCATGAACCACCGCCGTCAACCGTCCGGTGGATGACCGGCATTGAACAACGCAGCCGATCATGCTGGAATCATCGGCCGCGCCACCCTGGCAGCACCCTTCCACCCCCTTCAATCGGAGTAAATGCGATGTCCAGCACCCCCAGCAAGTTCGTCTGGTACGAATTGATGACCACCGACCCGCAGGCCGCCGAGGCCTTTTATCGCACGGTGATGGGTTGGCAGACGGCCGACGCCGGCATGCCGGGCATGCAATACACGATTCTGTCGGTGGGCAGCAACGGCGTTGGTGGCTTGATGGCCTTGCCGGCCGATGCGCTGGCGATGGGCGCCCGGCCGGGCTGGTCGGGCTACATCTCGGTCGACGATGTGGACGCCGCCGCAGCACGCATCGTGCAGGCCGGCGGCGCCGTGCACCACCCGGCAACCGACATCCCCGGCGTGGGCCGTTTTGCCGCGATGGCAGATCCGCAGGGTGCAGGTTTTGTGCTGTTCAAGCCGGCCCCCGGCGACATGCCAACGCCGCCTGCCCCCGGCACACCTGGCCATGTGGGCTGGCATGAGCTGCATGCGGCCGAGGAGGGCCCGGCATTTGCGTTTTACGCCGCGCACTTTGGCTGGACCGAAGCCGAGGCCATGGACATGGGTGCCATGGGCATCTACCGCATCTTTGCGATCGATGGCGTGCAGTCCGGCGGCATGATGACCCGCACGCCCGACACGCCGGTGCCTTGCTGGCTGTATTACTTCAACACCGATGACATCGAGGCCGCCGCACAGCGCGTGCGTGACAACGCCGGGCAGGTCAACGGAGAGTTGCAGCAGGTGCCTGGCGGTAGCTGGATCGCCAACTGCAGCGATCCGCAGGGTGCGATGTTTGCGCTGGTGGGGCCCAAAGCTTGACGCCCCGCCGGGCCAGTCACAGCGCAAAGATCTTGCCCGGGTTCAAGATGTTCTTCGGGTCCAGCGCACGTTTCAGCACCCGCATCATCTGCACCGTGGCCAGCCCGGTCTCGTCGATCAAAAACCCCTGTTTGTGCAGGCCGATGCCATGCTCGCCGGTGCAGGTGCCCTCCAGCGCCAGCGCGTGGTGCACAAGCTGATCGTTCAGGCGCTCGGCGGTGTCGCGTTCACTGGGGATGGCCGGGTCGATCAGGTAGGCGATGTGGAAATTGCCGTCGCCCACATGGCCGACGATGTAGTACTCAAGCCCCGCCGCGTCGGCCTCGCTGACAGCCAGCGCGATGCATTCGGCCAGGCGTGAGATCGGCACGCAGGTGTCGGTGGTCACGGTGCGGCAGCCGGGCTTCATCTGCAGGCCGGCAAAGTAGGCGCGGTGGCGCGCGGTCCACAGCCGGGTGCGCTCTTCCGGCGTGGTGGCCCACTCAAAGCCAGCGCCGCCATGCTCACGCGCCACGTCCTGCACCGTCTGCGCCTGCTCGGCCACGCTTGCCGCGCTGCCATGAAACTCCATCAGCAGCATCGGTGCCTCGCGCAGCGTCAGCTTGTCGTGTTTGTTGACCGCGCGCACCGCGTTGGCGTCCAGCAGTTCGCAGCGGGCAATCGGCACGCCCAACTGGATGATGCTGATCGTGGTTTTGACCGCCGCGTCAATGCTGGGAAAGGTGCACACCGCCGCCGACACCGATTCGGGCTGCGGATACAGCTTGACCGTCACCTCGGTGATGATGCCCAGCGTGCCCTCGCTGCCCACCATCAACCGTGTCAAGTCGTAACCGGCGCTGGATTTTTTGGCCCGGGTGCCGGTGCGGTTGATCTCGCCGCTGGCGGTCACCACCTGCAGCGCCAGCACGTTTTCGCGCATCGTGCCGTAGCGCACCGCGTTGGTGCCGCTGGCCCGGGTGGCGGCCATGCCGCCGATCGACGCATCGGCGCCAGGGTCGATCGGGAAAAACAGCCCGGTATGGCGGATCTCGTTGTTGAGCTGGTTGCGGGTGACACCGGGCTGCACCGTCACCGTCAGATCGGCATCGTTGATGCGCACGATGTGGTTCATGCGCGAGACATCGATGCTGATGCCGCCCTGCACCGCAAGCAAATGGCCTTCCAGCGACGAGCCGGTGCCAAATGCGATCACCGGCACCTCGTATTGATCGGCCAGCGCCACCGCGGCGGCCACCACGTCGGCGCTCTCGGCAAATACCACCGCATCGGGCGGTGCCACCTCAAACGGCGATTCGTCGCGGCCATGCTGTTCGCGCACCGCCAGTGCCACCGAGCAGCGCTCGCCAAACCGGGTTTTGAGCGCGGCAATCATCTGGTCCGGCACCGGGCGGCGCGGGGTCATCAACAAATGGGCGGGCAGCGTGGCGTTCATGGTGCGGGTGTCTCCGGCGGCGGTTTTGGCAGTGTGGCGTGATGGTATGACGTTTGCCTGGCGCGGCGCGGTTTGCGCTTGGGGCAACATCCTGTGGTTCAGCCACTCAACCGGAGACCCCATGGCCAACCGCCTGACCCAGATTGCCACCCGCACCGGCGATGACGGCACAACCGGCCTGGGCGACGGCAGCCGCGTGCCCAAAGACCACCTGCGGGTGCAGGCGATGGGCGATGTGGACGAGTTGAACTCCGGCCTGGGTGTGCTGCTGGCCGAGCCTTTGCCGGCCGATGTGCGTGAGCTGTTGGTGGTGATCCAGCACGAGCTGTTCAACCTGGGTGGTGAGTTGTGCATCCCCGGCTACAGCTTGCTCAAGGCCGATGCGGTGCTGCGGCTGGACGAGGCGCTGGCGCAGCACAACGCCACGCTGCCCCGGCTGGCCGAGTTCATCCTGCCGGCGGGCACTCGCAGCGCGGCGCTGGCCCATGTCAGCCGCACTGTGGCGCGCCGGGCCGAGCGTGCGGTGGTGGCGCTGGCAACGCAAGAGGCCGTCAACGAGGCGCCACGTCAGTACCTCAACCGGCGGTCAGACCTGCTGTTTGTGCTGGCCCGGGTGCTGAACCGCGCCAATCTGGACGGTCTGGGGGGTGACGACGTGTACTGGCGCAGCGAGCGCTTGGCGCGCACCCAATCCTGACGCCTGGGTCGGGGGGCGCCACCCCCCTCAGTCAAGGG
>JANOBL010000919.1:0-8859 GCA_031411635.1 Betaproteobacteria bacterium | reverse complement strand
ACGGCAGCACCACCAGCAGCCACCGCAGCTCACTGGACGAGGAGTTGCTGCGGCAGCAGAACCTGTTGTTGTAAGCCTGGGTGGGCCTGGCGGCGGGGGGGTCTCAAGCCAAACGGCTTGTATCGCCGTTTGGCCTTGGCCAGGCGCAAGCCCCTTCCGGGCCTTGCGTCCGGGCTCAAGACTCGCAGTCGTCGGCCTCGGCCTCTGGCCACAAGGCGGCAAAATAAAAGCGCAAGGCATGCAGCGGCAGGCCGAAGCGCAGCCGCCCTTGGGGTGAATCACTGGTCAGCAGGCGGCGGTGCCATTACGTGCTTCGCCCGGTTGCGCAGAGTGCCAGCAGTGCAGGCAAGACTTGTGGAATCTCCACAGTGACCGTTTGCCAGAGGACATCCGCATTGATATCGAAATACGCATGAACCAAGCGGTTGCGCATGCCGATGATGGCTTTCCAGGGAATCCCGCGATGTTCGGAGCGGGTCTCATCCGAAATCTTGCTGGCGGCTTCGCCGACGATTTCAATCGCCCGCGTGACGGCGAACAACAACATCCGGTCCTGATCCAGATCGGCACGTTTGCGCCCTGACACGAAGCCAATCGCGCTTTGGGCTGCCTCCACCATGTGCTGGAGTCGCCCGCTGTCTTCATCGCGCATACTGGACCTCAGCAGTGCGCACCACGTCGTCTCTAAAGTAGCGAGACAGATCTTCGGCGGTGCGCAAATCGACTTTTCGCCCACCCAGCAAGTCGGTCAGTTCCATTTCCATCGCCGCGATGCCAAGCAAGCCCGGCACAGCATTCGATTCGAACTCCACCAACAGATCGATATCGCTCTCAGGCTTGGCCGTACCCTTCAATTGCGAACCAAACAGCGCCAGCCGGCCGATGCGGTGCGTCCGGCAGAACTGCGCCAGGGTTGCGGGGTCGATGTTCAAAGCGGGATGCATGGCGCGCCTTTGCAAAAGCTCGGCATGTGCCGGCTCAGAGGGATTTTCCATGCTCCTGCGCCGGCCGGGTGACTTTGGGCCGACTCGGCACCAGATCGTTGGTCGAATCCCCGGCCTATCCGGCCACGCTGTTGGCCAGCCCCGCCCAACTGAAAGCCACCACGGTGTTGGCCAGCAAGCCCGGCACCCCATCGTGCCGCGAGGCCTGCAGCATCGCTTGCACCGGCGTGCTGGCCAGGCGCACCACCTGGGCTTCGGCCTGTGCCGCGTCGGCCAGCGCCACCGGGCTGGTCAGCACCGCCGCCAGCGTGGCTTGCGCCGGGTCCAGCAGCCGCACCAGCTTTTGCACCGCGGGCAGCAGCAGCGTGCCGGGCAGGCCCAGCACCAGCACAAGCTGGTAGGGCTGGCCGGTGCCGGCGGTGTAGACCTTGGACGACTCGGTCAGGTCTTGCGCGGTGATGTCCAGCACCGTGCCGTCGGTGCCGTTGCCCAGGAAGGTGGCCAGCGCACGGCCGGCGCTGTCGAACTCATCGCGCGAAAACGCCAGCGGCGCGATGCTGTCCTGCAGCCGCACGATCAAGAAACGGCAGCCCGGCCGGCGCAGCGGCGTCAGCAGTGCCTCCAGTGTGCTGGCCACGCCGCGCCGGGGCGACACCTGCTCGCCCAGGCTGCTGGCTTGCTGGAAACACAGCAGCTCCAGCAGCTCCAGTGGGCGCTGGTAACGCGGCTCGGCGCCACGCTCGTGGGCCAGCGCATGGGTTTTGGGATCGCTCACCGCCGCCGCCTCGTCGCGGTGCAACCAGGCGTAGCGGCGCGCATCAAAACTGGCACGCAGCCGGCTGGCGGACAGCGACCCCTGCCAGCGGATGAACGGGTTGTCGCGCGTGATGCCGGGCAGGTAATCCACCTCGGCGCCGGCCTGGCGCAGCGCATAGTCAAACGACAACTGGTCGCGCTTGGCAAAGGCCAGGATGTTTTCCCACCAGATGCTGCCAAAGCGCCGCAGCGTGGGGTGGCCGTGGCAACGCAGCAGCACGGTGGCGGTGGTCAGCGGTGTGATCTGGGCCAGCGCGCCCTGGCTGGCATAAAAGCCAAGCTGCTGGCAGATGGTGGCGCTGTGCTCGTAGCCCAAGGCCGCAATCGCATAGGCTTCCTGGTCGAGCCGGCTGTGGCGCGCATGGCGGAATGCGCGAAACAGATAGGGCCGGTCGGTAGCCAGGTCATGAGACTGCGGCAGCCGCTTGAAGCTGACGGTGTTGTCGATGTACAGGCTGTACTCGGCATCCGGAAAATAATCCTGCGGCAGCGCCTTGGGCCGGCGCGACAGCTTTTCGGGCGGCAGGTGCTGGGTGGGCAGCCGCTCAAAACGCCACACCTCGGAGCGCAGATCGGGGTTGTCGGTGAGGCAAACAAAGTCCAGGTCCAGATCGCTGGTGGCACCGGCCGGCAAGATGTCCAGCGGGTTGTTCAACGGCTCCTTGGGGCCGACCAGGGCGGTGTAGACCACCAGCCGCACCCGCTTGCCGGGGCGTGATGAACTCATGCCAGCTCCACCTCGGTCCAGTCAAAGCGCAAGCAGCCCTTGGGCTTGGGCAGGCCCAGCGCGGCCTTGTAGTTGACCAGCGCCTGGTTGCGTGTGATGTCGCGGTTCAGGTTGTTGGTACGCCAGCCCATTTGCTCAAACACGATGTCGGGCAGCAACACCTCACCGCCCACATGTTTGCGCCACTGGTTGCGAAACAACACGTCCTCAAAACCGTAGTGGCCCGAAAAATCCTCGTCATAGCCCCCGGCGCGGAAATAGCCCCAGCGCGAGATCAAATAGGTGTTGATGTGCGGCTCCACCATCAGCCCGTCGTGCCGGCGCGAAAACACATGCAGCCGGTTGCGCTCCAGCTTGGGGCAGGCCGCCACCATGCGGTGGATGTTGTGCTCGGTGGTGACGTTGTCGACATCAAAAAATAACAACCAATCAGAATGCGCTTGCATCGCCGCCAGGTTGCGGCAGCCCGGCATGTTCCAGGCGATGTCGTCGTCCACCCGCAACAGCCGCAGGTTCAGGCCCTGGCGATCCAACGTGATCGGTGTATCCGAGCAATCATCGATGATCAGAAACTCAAGCTGCGCCAGCAAGGCCGGATCGTATTGCCGCCACAGCGCCAGGTGATGGTCCACCCCGGCCTGGGCGTTGTAGACATGGGTGATCACGGTAAGTTGGCTCATGCAACGACCTCGGCTTCAACGGGTTGGGTGATGTCGATCTGGGCCATATCGATCTGGGTAAGACGGCGGCGGTAAAACGCGCCTGCGGCCGGCGACAAACGATCAATCGCGGGCAGCAGGTAGCCGGTGCGGCTGCGCAGCACCCGCTGTGACAAGTGCGTGATCAAAAAATCCAGGTCATTGCGGTAGACCGCCGGCAAATGAAAGATGCCGTGAAAGCCGAAGGTGGGCCAGGGCACGGCCGGGTGCTCGACCGAGAAGCGCGCCGCCAAGGCCTTGGGCGCAAAGCGCAGCCCGGCCGCCTGCAATTGCGGGCGGGAGCGGCGGCAGATGAACAAGTCCTCCGCCTCGGACAGATCGGCATAGTCCAGCGCCGCCACCGCCTCCACCAAGCGGCGTGAGCGCAGCGAAAAGCCGCCGTTGCCCACGCCACAGTCGTCAAACTGCGGCCAGGGTGCGCCCAGGTAATCGTGCTGCAGAAACTGCGGCAAAAACTGCTGCGGGTTCAGCACAAAACCGTCGTACTGGATCACCAGCACATGGTCGCGCTGCAACACCTCTGCCAGGTGCCGGGTGATCAGCCGGTTGTAGTCCTCGATGCGGCGCATCGTCGGGATCACCACCACGTCAAATCCCGGCCAGGCCTGGGGCTGGTCGGAGAACACCAGCACCTGGCCGACCTTGAATGATCCGATCGAATGCAGCAGCGCCTGGCGCGCCAGCACCGCGTGATCGGTATCGGCAATCGCGATCGCGATGTTGGCTGTTGTCATGACACTGCCCTGCCCCTCACATCAAGGCCGCGAGTTGCTGCGACACGCTGGCCCAGGTGTGGCGCGCCACCAGCGCTGTGCGCTGCTGCTGGCGCAGCGCGTCGTCACGCGGTGGGCCGTTGTGCACCACATCGGTCATCGCGCTGACCAGCGCGTCCGGATCGGGCACGCGGAACGGGCCCACCTCTTGTGGTGCATCGGCGCGCTGGCCTGGCCGGGACGCCAGCTTGGTGGCCAGCCGGTCCGGGCAAAAATCATCGGTGGCGCCACCCTCGGTGACGATCACCGGCGTGCCGCAGGCCATCGCCTCCAGCACCGGCAGGTTGAAGCCTTCGGCCCGGTAGGGCGACACATAGGCATCGGCCACCGCGTACAGGGTGCGCAGTTGCGCCTGGTCCAGGTTTTCCGAGATCACCGAAATGCCGGCCAGCACCGCCGAATCCAGCAGTTGCGGCTGCTTGCGCTGCACCTCGGCCACGATGCTGTCCACGCCCACGCCATACAGGCCGCGGTTCTCCTTGATCAGCAGCCGCGCTTTGGGGCAGGCCTGGCGCACCCGTGCAAAGCCGGCGATCAACAAATCCAGCCCCTTGTTCCAGGTGGCCACACCAACGTTGACAAACAGCGTTTCGTCTTCGGCAATGCCCAGCATCTGGCGGGCCTGGCGCCGCGCATCGCGGCTCAGCGGCGCAAAAGTGTGGCCGCTGACACCATGCGGCACCACGGTGATGCCGTCGGCCTCAAAGCCATATTCCACCAGCCGATCCCGCGCCCAGTGCGACGGCGTGACGATGCGGTTGTTTTCGCGGGTGAAAGCGGCATGGTCCAACACCGGCGCATCAAAGCAGACATCGACCAGGCTGCACTCGGTGACCATGAAGCTCAGTGTCTTTTGGCCAGGCTGGAAAGCTGTGACAAACGGCGAGGTGATGCGAAACACGCAGTCCAGCGGCTGGCCGGCGGGCGGTACGGGCACCGCGTCGATCAAGGCCTGCTCCTCGGCGCTGAAGCCGGCCGGCAGCAGCTTGGCGTTCCAGTGCGGCCGAAAATACGGCATGTCGCGGTGAAATAGCTGCAGGCCGGGCAAGCCCAACATGGCCAGCAACTGGTGCTGGTTGACCATCGCGATCGAGTGGTTGACGCGGCGCCAACCTTCAATGCAGATGTTGCGACGGATCACGGTGATGTCCTTGAATGGTAGGGATGCAGGCTCAATACCGCTCTACCGAAAAGTCAGCACCGCCAAAACACAGCATCGGCTGGCGGTAGTCCCCCAGCGGCAACTGCGCCAGTTTGTCGAGTGACCAGCCGCTCTTCAGCGCGTCCACCTCGTCGTCCACCAGATCGGCCACACCCGGGCTGACGATGCCCAGGAACTTCAGGTTGCTGATGTGCGCCAGTGCGCGGATGCGGCGCTGGCCGTAAATGCGATGGGCGTTGAAATGCGTCAAGTCCTGGCCCACCGGCACGGCAGAGGCCGACATGCCGCTGGGCTTCATGCTTTTGGACATCAGCAAAAAAGTCAGCAAATCGCCCAGTGGCATCACCTGGTCGCCATAACGCCCCAGGCCGGAATGCTCGATCGAGCTGTACGACAGCACCAGGTCGTACGCGGCCATGTGCTGGCCCAGGTCGGCCAGGTAGGCGTCCCAGGTGAGTGTGCGCAGCCGTGCCGGGCCGCCGGGTGGGCTGGTCCACTCGATCTCGCGGTACTCGACCGTGGTGATATCCGAGGCGCCGGCAATCGCGCAAAACAGCTCCAGCCAATAGCTTTGGGAGCCGACGATCAACACCTTGCGGCCTTGCAGGTAAGGCCGCAGGATGGCCATCTGCGCAAAGGCCTCGGGGTAGGGGCACAGCAGCTTGAAGGCCGACATCGGAAAGTCGGCAAACGGCAACGCCGCCAGCGCCGAGAACAGCGCGCCGTCCCACACCAGCTTGGGGCTGGCATTGCTGCCCAGAAACATGCGCTCCAGCACCGGGATCTGGTAGCCCAGCGTCTCCCAGTAAACAAACGCCGCTTGTGCCGCCTCCAGGTGAACAGGGCCATGGGCGCCGGCTTGCAGGTCGAGTTCAAAGCCCGCCCCGGCACGCGGCACAAGCTGGCGGGCACGCGCCACAAACTCGGCTTGGGCTTGTTGCAGTGGCAGCAGCCGCTGTGATTCGGTGTTGGGTTTTGGTGCAGGCAAAAATGCAGGCAAGCCGGGCCGAACCGGCGATTCAATGTCTTGCAGCATGGGTGGCGTCCAGGTCAAAAGAGAGATCAAAACCAGGTCAAAACGGCCGCAGGCAGATGTCGGGCCGGTCGGCCATGTTGGGCCGGTCCAGCGGGCCGGGAATCGCATCGGTGCAGGGGCCGGCGGTGGCCACCACGCCCTTGCGCACAAAGGTGATTTCCAGCAACGGCGGCACCGGCACACCCAGCACCAGCCGGATGCCGGTGGCGTTGTTGGCGTGCAGGTGCACCGGCACATGGGTGAGTACTATCTTCTGCAGCACGGCACGGATGCTGTCGTGCACGGCCCGCACCGCCAGGTTGTGAAAGCCGTGAAACTCACCGGCGATCACATCAAAGCGCGCCAGGTCGGCAGAGTCGGTGGCGGCCAGCGCATCCCACTCGGCGCCTTCGGTGTCGAACTTCAGGATCGGATGCCGGGCTTGCGGCCAATCGATGCCCGCCATCATCGTCCGGGTGCAGCGCAAAGGCCCTTCGTCCACCGGGCCCCAGCCCAGCGAGTGAAAGCGGAAGTTGGCATGCGCCATCGGCTGGCCAGCGATGGTGTGGTCAAACTGCAGCACCGTGGCGCCCAGATCGGCCAGCTCGGCATCAAAGCTGACCTGGTCGCCAATGCCGATCGAAACCACGGTATTGGTTTTGCGCGCCAGCGACGGCATCACATAACCCCCATCGCCATCGGCACCGATACGCAGTTTGTGGTCGGTGACCATTTGGCGTGGGTGCAGAAGCTGCAGAAGCTGCAGCACCTCTTGTTGTGACACCGGCGCTGGCGGCGCGGCCAGCGGCACCGCGCCGGCCGCCTTCAGCCGCTCGGCCAGCGCCAGAAAGCTGGAGTTTGAGGTGCGCACCGGCGTGGACGTGGCCAGCAGCAGCAAGTCCACGCAGGCCTCGACCACACTGGTGGCGCCGCGCTGAATGTTGGAGCTGTACGGCAGGCCGTCGCTGTCGGTCACCGCGCCGCGCCAGGGGCCGGCCACCCGCTTTTCAACATAGGCGGTTTTGGCATGCACCACCACATTGGGTTGGGCAGCAAAGCGGGCTTCCAGCGCCGGGTCATCGGAGCAGACAAAAAACCGGCCGTTGCCCAGGCGCTGCACGGCGGCCAGCATCGCATCGGTGGGCGGTGGGCTGGTGAAATCGGTGGCCCGCAAGTGGATGCCGATGTAGCCCGGCCCACCCAGCCGCTCCAACACCTGCTGCGCCCGCTCAACGATCTGATCGCGCCAGCGAAGCTGCAGCAGCGCCTGGTTCAGCTCGGCCGCCGGCAGCCAGGGCAGCACGGTGTTTTCGCAGAACAGGATGGCGCGCTCGTCCTCGGCCAGGCCCTGGATGCCCGTCAGCCCACGCAACGCCAGCACCGGTGCGGTAAAGCCCACATCGTTTTCATGCAGCCAAAGCTGCAGTGCCGCCTGGTGCGGCACCAGGTCTTGCAGCCGCACATCGTGGGCGCCGTTTGGCGGCGCAAAGATGTCTTCAAAGCCCGCGCCACAACGGTTGTTGCGTGGCCACAGGATCTGGTGGCGCCGGCCAAGCTGGCGGGCCAGCACCAGGCCGCTGATCAGGCTGTTGATGCGGTTGGCAAAACCGCCGTCGCAAAAGATCAGCAGTGTTTTGGGTTCCAGCAGTGTCGGGGAGATTGGCATGGTCATCGCGGATTCAGTTCAGGCCAGCGTCAGCACACGCAGTGCCGCCCAGGATTGCGCATCGGGTGCGCTGTCGCTCATCCAGGCCCGGTCGTCTGGCTCGCACCATTGCTCGGCCTCGATCAAAGCCAGCTCGGGCTGGAACAGATAGCGCATCGGGTGGGTTTCATCAAACTGGTGCAGCGCGCCGCTGGCCAGCGTCTCCACCAACAGCGTGTAATTGACATCGCAGACGTTGCGCTGCCAGTGCATCACCGGCTCGGCAATGCGGGTGACACGGATGTTGTCATCGGCCAAACGCTTGATGCGCAAGCTGGGCACTTGCGACAGCACCGCCGGCCCATACCAGTAGTCGAAGGCAAACACGCCGCCGGGCACCAGGTGGGCCGCGGCGGTGTCGTAGGCCGCTTGCAGATCGGCATTGCTGGTCTGGTAGCTCATCACATGAAACAGCGAGACCACCGCGTCGAAGCCTGGGGCCACGCGCACGCTGCGCGCATCGCCATGCGAGAAGCTCAGCCGCGCCGCCACATCCACCGGCAGCTCCACCAGCCGCGCCTGGGCCCGCGCCAGCATGCTGTCGCTCAAATCGATGCCATGCACTGTGTAGCCCAGCCGTGCCAGGTGCACCGCATGGCCGCCGGTGCCGCAGCCCAGCTCCAGGATGCGCCGGGCCAACGGTGCACGCCGGCGCAGGTGGCCGGCCAGGTGGTCGGCCTCGGCGGCGTAGTCCTTGTCGGCGTACAGCAGGTCGTAGAGCCGGGTGTAAGCGTCAAACCGCGAGTTCATGCATCACCTCGCGCAGCGTCTGGGCACATTCGTCGATCTGTGCATCGCTCAGTGCCATGCCACTGGGGATGTAAAAGCCACGTCGTGCAAGGCGCTCGGCCACCGGGTACGACTCGCCGGAAAACAGCCCACGCTTGCGCAACACCGGCTGCTGAGGCATCGGCCAGAAAAACGGCCGGGTGCCGATGCCGCGCACGCCCAGCCTGGCCATCACCGCCTTGGCATCCACCGGCACTGCATCGTCCAGC
>JANOBL010000918.1:0-2194 GCA_031411635.1 Betaproteobacteria bacterium | reverse complement strand
GGTGGCTGCCCAGCGGAAACACCATGTTGATGTCGGCACCGATGCCTTGCACCAGGCGGCGGATTTCGGCCAGGTCGCTGGGCGAGTTGAACGTGCCGTAGCTCGGGCCGATGATGTTGACGCGCGGCCGCTCACAAGCCGGGTGCTCGGCAGATGGCTTGCGGGCCGGCACATTCTTCAGGCCGTATTCACTCCACAGCCAGAACATCGCGCGGTTGGCGCATTGCCACTGGTCTTCGTCGATCGTGCGGGGCAAGAATCGCTGCAGGTTGGTGCCAGAAGGGGTGACACCACCACCGATCATCTCGGCAATCGAGCCGGTGACCACCACGCTGGGGAGATCAGGGTCCAGCGCGGCATGGGCGCGGCGCATCGAGCCCTCGGTGCCTTCACGGCCGAGTTGCTCTTCGGCCAGGCCGGTGACGACGATAGGCAGCACATGCGGCGGCAGAGCGTCGGTGTAATGCAGCACGCTGGTGACTGGCAGGTTCTCGCAGCCCACCGGGCCGTCGATCACCACTTGCAGGCCCTTGATCGCGGTGAACACATACACCGCACCCCAGTAGCCTCCTGCGCGGTCGTGGTCGAGGACCAACATCAGATCATCTCCTCGGCTTTCCGCTTCTTGGCCGCCTTGATCGCCAATCGGCGCTGGTCTGCCTTGAAGTCGGGCCGGTCTTGCGGCACGCCCTGGCTGGCTTCCCACACCCCTGCCGCGTGGCCGGTGCCGGTGTTGCCAAAAAAGTCGCTCATCGCATCAAAGCGCGCCTTGTTGCCAATCGCCGCATTGATCACCGTGGCCAGGCTGCCGGCACCGGCCGGGCCCATCAGTGGCCGGGCCGAGATCAGGTTGGTGAAGTACAGCGCAGGGATGCGTTGCTCTTTGGCGGCCTGCACGATGGGCGTCGTGCCGATGGCCAGGTCGGGCTGGAATTCGTGCATCGCTGCCAAGTCCTGCTCCAGTGATGCGCGAAACTGCACCATCACACCTTTGGACTCCAGCCACTGGCAATCGGCTTCGTTCCACGCGGTGCGTGGGCAGGCGCTGCCCACATAGCGCAAGTCGGCACCACTTTCCACCAGCAGACGGCCTACCAACAATTCCGAGCCCTCGTAGCCGCTCAGTGTGATGCGGCCCTTGATCGGCGTCTTGGCCAATGCACCTTTGATGATTGGCAAGAAGCGATTCTTGGCCGCGTCGATTTGGTGTTGGGCCACGCCAGTGGCCTGGCCGATGGCTTGCAGCCAGGCCTCGGTGCCGTCGTGGCCCACCGGGGCCGATCCCACCACGCTGCGGCCGGCGGCATCAAACTCGCGCACGCTGGCGGTGTAAAACGGGTGGATGGCCGCCACCGCTGCGCAGTCCAAGGCGGCGTACAACTCACGCCATTCGCGAGTGGGCACCACCGGGCCGGCAGCCAGGCCCATCGGCTCCAGCATCATGCCGATGATCACCGGATCGGCCGGAAATACCTCGCCCAGCAGCGCTATCGTCGGCTTGTCGCCCCGCCCGGTGCGGGGCGCCTGCACTGGCCCGGCCAGCACCTCGCTGCGCGCGTACTTCAGCATCGCGCCGGCCAGCACATCCTTGGCCTCGGCATGGGTGGGCACGCCGAAACCCGGCACGTCGATGCCGATGATGCGCACGCCGTTGATCTCTTTGGGCAGGATCTGCAGCGGCACGCCGCTGGCGGTGGGCACACACAGGTTGATGATGACGATGGCGTCCAGCTTGGCCGGATCGGCCTGGGCATGCGCCGCTTCGCGGATGTCCTCGAACAACTTGCCGGTCACCAGTGATTCGCTGTTGAACGGCACGTAACCGACGCTGCGCCGGGCGCCGTAGAAGTGCGAGGTGAAGGTCAGCCCGTAGACGCAGCAGGCCGAGCCCGACAGGATCGTCATCGTGCGGCGCATGCGCAGGCCCACGCGCAGTGAGCCAAACGCCGGGCACATGCTTTGCGGTTGGTCGTGCGGGCCGGCTTTCGGGTCTTTCGGGTAGTCCTGCGCGTACTGGTCGAGCACCGCGGACTTGCCGGCCGACTTGGCTGCGGCGAGCATCGCCTCACCGCCCGAGTGGCAACCCATGCCATCGCCTTCGATGGCCGTGGCCACCTTCAGCGGGACGATGGGGATCGTGGTGCCGTTCATCGGGATCAGACCTCGTCGTAGACCACTTCGAGCGTCTCGTGCT
>JANOBL010000917.1:0-1589 GCA_031411635.1 Betaproteobacteria bacterium | reverse complement strand
CCCCAAGCAGTACGCCCAAGTGGCCGGCCGGCCGCTGGTGGCGCACACGCTGGCCGCGCTGGCCCAGGTGCAGCGGCTGGCCGCCACGCTGGTGGTGCTGGCGCCCGACGACGATCAATTCGAGCGTGTGGTGCCGGGGTTTGTCGCTGAGCGGGCCTGGGTGGCGCGGGTGGGTGGCGCCAGCCGGGCCGATACCGTCGCCAACGGCCTGGCCGAGTTGCAGGCCCTGGGCGCCCAGCCGCACGACTGGGTGCTGGTGCACGATGCCGCGCGATGCCTGTTGCGCGCCGCCTGGGTGGACCGGCTGATCGACGCCTGTGCCGACGACGAGGTGGGTGGCCTGCTGGCGCTGCCGCTGGCCGATACCTTGAAGCAGGCGCAGCAGGTGCAGCAGGTTGCTGGCCGCGTACAAACCACGCTAGACCGCCAAGGCAAATGGGCCGCGCAGACGCCGCAGATGTTCCGCCTTGGCCTGTTGCTGCCGGCCCTGCGCGGTGCCGGCGGCGGTGGTGGCATCACCGACGAAGCCAGCGCAGTGGAGGCGCTGGGCCATGCGCCGCTGCTGGTGCAAGGCGAGTTCGAGAACTTCAAAGTCACCTTCCCAGGTGACTTTGCACTGGCCGAGCGGCTGTTGAATACCCATGAAAAAACCATGACCACCGTCCCCACAATGCGCATCGGTGAGGGCTGGGACACCCATGCGCTGGTCGCCGGCCGGCCGCTGGTGCTGGGCGGCATCACGGTGCCGCACAGCCATGGCTTGCTGGGCCACTCGGACGCCGATGCGCTGCTGCATGCCATCACCGATGCACTGTTTGGCGCCGCCGCGCTGGGCGACATCGGCCGGCATTTTCCGGACACCGACGCCGCGTTCAAAGGCGCCGATTCGGGCCTGCTGCTGGCCGAATGCGCACGCCGGGTGCGGGCCCAGGGCTGGACCATCAACAACATCGACGCCACGATCATCGCCCAGGCACCCAAGCTGGCGGCGTTTATCCCGTTGATGGTCGAGCGCATCGCAGCACTGCTGGGCCTGGCATCCAACCAGGTCAATATCAAGGCCAAGACCGCCGAGAAGATGGGCCCGGTGGGCGAGGGCCGGGCGATCGAGGCGCGCGCAGTCTGCCTGCTCTGCCGAGGCTGATCAGGCCCGGTTGGGTTTGACCTGGCGCAGCCGCAAATGCACCACCAGCCCGCCGTCCGGCGCGTTGGCAATCTCCACCTGGCCACCCATGCGCTGCATCGATTTGTCGACGATGGCCAGGCCCAGGCCGGCACCGGTGGCGGCGGTGCGCGCCGCGTCGCCGCGGAAAAACGGTGTTGTCAACTGCGCCAGCTTGCCCGGCGCCACGCCGGTGCCCTGGTCGCGCACGGTGCAGATCACCCAGCCGCTGGCGCGCACGCAGGTGACGCTGACCATCGCGATGCCGGTGTCGTTGCTGCGGCCGTAGCGGCGTGCGTTTTCGAACAGGTTGGCAAACACCCGCGCCAACTCCACCTCGTCGGCCAGCACCTCCAGATCGATCGCCACGCGTGAGCTGATGCGGATCTCGCCGGGGTCGCGGAAGCTGGCGGCCTCTTTGTCGATC
>JANOBL010000916.1:0-2941 GCA_031411635.1 Betaproteobacteria bacterium | reverse complement strand
GGCGCGAGGACATCTGGGAGCCGGAAGAAGACGTTTTCTGGGGCCCCGAAGGCAAGTGGATGGGCAATCAACGCTACCGTGGCGACCGCCAGCTCGACAACCCGCTGGCCGCCGTCCAGATGGGACTGATCTACGTCAACCCGGAAGGGCCCGACGGCCAGCCGGACCCGTTGGGCTCGGCGCGCGACATCCGCGAAACCTTTGCCCGCATGGCGATGGACGACGAGGAAACCGTGGCGCTGACCGCCGGCGGCCACACCTTTGGTAAGACCCACGGCGCCGCCGATCCGGGCCAGTTTGTCGGCCCGGAGCCCGAAGGCGCCGATATCCAGGAGCAGGGCCTGGGCTGGAAGAACAGCTTCGGCACTGGCAAGGGTGTGCATGCGATCACCAGCGGCCTGGAAGGCGCCTGGACCCCCAACCCCATCCAGTGGGACAACGGCTACTTCGAAACCCTGTTCGGCTACGAGTGGGAGCTGACCAAGAGCCCGGCTGGCGCCAATCAGTGGAAGCCCAAGGGTGACGCTGGCGCCGGCACCGTGCCGGATGCCCACGACCCCAGCAAGCGCCACGCACCGATGATGTCCACCGCCGACATGGCAATGCGCATGGATCCGGCCTACGAGAAGATCTCGCGTCGCTTCATGGCCAACCCGCAGCAGTTTGCCGACGCATTTGCCCGCGCCTGGTTCAAGCTGACGCACCGCGACATGGGGCCGCTGGCGCGCTACCTGGGCCCACTGGTGCCAAAAGAAGAACTGATCTGGCAAGACCCGGTTCCCGCTGTCGACCATCTGCTGGTCGATGCGCAGGACATCGTCGCGCTGAAGGTCAGGATCCTCGCGTCCGGCCTGTCCATCCCGCAGTTGGTGACAACGGCCTGGGCGTCGGCGGCCACCTTCCGCGGCGGCGACAAGCGCGGCGGCGCCAACGGCGCGCGCCTCCGCCTGGCGCCGCAGAAGGATTGGCAAGTCAACCAGCCGGCCCAACTGGCCGCTGTGCTGCAGGCGCTGGAGGCGATCCAATCGGCCTTCAACGGCGCATCGTCCGGTGGCAAGAAGGTGTCGCTGGCCGACCTGATCGTGCTGGGTGGCAACGCCGCCGTCGAAGCCGCGGCAAAAAACGCCGGCGTCGAGGTCACGCTGCCGTTTTCGCCGGGCCGCACCGACGCGTCGCAGGCGCAGACCGACGTGGACTCGTTTGCGGTGCTGGAGCCGATTGCAGACGGCTTCCGCAACTACCTGCGCCAGGGGCAAGAGGGTTCGGCGGCCGAGTTGCTGGTGGACAAGGCGCAATTGATGACGCTGACGGCGCCCGAGATGACGGTGCTGGTCGGTGGCCTGCGCGCACTGAATGCCAATGCCGGAGCCACCGCGCACGGCGTTTTCACAACCCGGCCCGGGACGCTGAGCAACGACTTCTTCGTCAACTTGCTCGACATGGGCACGACCTGGCATAAGTCCACCAGCGCCGAGGGCGTGCTTGAGGGGCGCGACCGCACCACCGGCGAGCTGAAGTGGACCGGCACGGTCGTCGATCTGGTCTTCGGTTCAAACGCGCAGCTTCGTGCCATCGCCGAGGTTTATGCCTGCAGCGACGCGTTGCCGGCTTTTGTTCGTGACTTCGGGGCGGCCTGGACCAAGGTGATGAATCTGGGCCGCTACGACCTGAAGTGATGCCAGACCTCCAGCCACACCGGCATCAGCGCCTGTCTCAGCCCTTCTTGCCCCAGAGCTGCTCCAGGCGCGACTCGCGGCCGCAGCTCAGCCGGTAGTACTTGTAGCGCACCGGGTTCTTTTTGTAGTAGTCCTGGTGGTAATCCTCGGCGGCGTAGAACGGGCCGGCGGGCACGATCTGCGTCACGATGGCTTCCTTGAAGGGCTTGGTCTTTTCAAGCTCGGCCAGGGACTTTTGTGCCGCCGCAAGCTGTGCCGCGTCGTGCGTGAAGATCACCGTGCGATAGGGCGAGCCGGCATCGCAGAACTGGCGGTCCCGGGTGGTTGGGTCGATGCTGTGCCAGTAGGTGGAGAGCAATTGTTCGTAACTCACCTTGGCCGGGTCGTAGACGATCTCCACTGCCTCGGCATGGCCGGTGGACTTGGCAGAGACCTGCTCGTACGTGGGCCTGGCCACCGTGCCACCGGTGTAGCCCGAGGTGGTGGACAGCACACCCGGCAGCTTGTCAAAGTCGGCCTCGACACACCAGAAACAGCCGCCGGCAAAGGTGGCCTTGGCGGTGGCCTGGGCCCAGACCGGCGCGCCGGCGGTGGCCAGTGCCAGGCCGATGACGGCGGCCCAGCCGCTAACCGCGCGCATCATGCTGCCCCCGGCGCAAAACGCAGCGCCACGCCGTTGTTGCAATAGCGCTTGCCACTGGGCCGCGGGCCGTCGTCGAAGACGTGGCCCTGGTGGCCGTCGCAGCGCGCGCAGTGGTACTCGGTGCGCGGCAGAATCATTTTGTAGTCGGTCTTGGTGCCCAGGGCGCCCACCAGCGGCGTGTGAAAGCTGGGCCAGCCGGTGCCGCTTTCGAATTTGGCATCCGACGAAAACAGCGGCTGGTCGCAGCCTGCGCAATGGAAGACACCGCTGCGCTTCTCGTCATTCAGCGGGCTGCTGCCGGGCGCTTCGGTGCCTTCCTGGCGCAGCACGCGGTAGGCTGCAGGCGGCAGGCGCCGTTTCCATTCGGCGTCGCTCAAGCGCAGGGGCTCGGGGCCGCCTGGGGCGGCCCGGGCCGCTGTGGCGGTGGCGGCCTGGCTGCCCAGGCCAAAGGTCGAGAAGAGGCTCATGAGATGGCGTCGGTTCATGGTGGTGGGTGGCTACGCTGTTGACTGATCAGCTCAGTCGAACGGTACGCCCGAACATTTCAACCGGATGCGGCATGCCGCGTGGGCCCATGCTGGGAAAGGGTCATTGTGTGCCGCCCCGCACCGCCGCCGGCCGC
>JANOBL010000915.1:0-7805 GCA_031411635.1 Betaproteobacteria bacterium | reverse complement strand
CCGAGCTGGCCCGCATCAAGGCGCTGCCGGTGGCCACCGTGGCAGCGGCCACCAGCCGCAATTTTGAGCGGCTGTTCCAGTTGCCGCGCCCTGTACAAAGCCCCCCAAATGCTGAGAATCTGCTTTAAATTTGCAATCTATCTGGTCGTGGTGATTGGATTTTCAACCACCAGGGCCGGCGCGTACGAAGACTTTTTCAAAGCCGTCACCTTTGACGACGCGCGCACGCTGGAAACCCTGATGCTGCGTGGCTTCGACCCCAATTCCCGCGACGACAAAGGCCAGTTGCCACTGACGCTGAGCCTGCGCGAGGGCTCGTTCAAAGCCGCCAAGCTGCTGCTGGCGCATCCGCAGATCAACATCGACCTGGCCAGCCCGGTGGGCGAAACCGCGCTGATGATGGCCGCGCTGAAGGGCCAGCTCGACTGGGTGCAGCAACTGCTGGCGCGCGGTGCCAAATTGGAAGGTGCCGAGCCGCTGGCCTGGACGGCGCTGCACTACGCCGCGTCCGGCCCCGATTCGCGGGTGGTGCAGGCCCTGCTGGCGCGTGGGGCGCTGGTGAATGCACGCTCGCCCAATGGCAGCACGCCGCTGATGATGGCGGCGCGTTATGGCCAGGAAACCTCGGTGCAGGTGCTGCTGGGGCAGGGCGCCAGCCCGGCGCTGCGCAACGAGGCGGGTTTGGATGCCGCGGATTTTGCCAAGCTCGGTGGCCGCGACAGCCTGGCCGACAGCCTGCGCAAGCTGCCGCGCTGACCGGCTTGTCAGGCAAACACCGACAGCGGGCATGTAGTCGCGCTGACTGCAGCGTTGCAGCGCGGGGTTCTAAAGTCGGCGCACGGACATTCCGCCCGAGCCCCCCAGGATTCCCCGATGCAACCACTGCCGCAAGATTTCAATCCTTTCGCGCTGATGATCGATCCCCAGTCGGTGATCGCGCAGATTGAGCACTCCGAGCGTCTGGAGCGCCTGACGCGCCGGGTCTGCCGTCCACTGGACAAACCCCAGGTTGCCGCTGCCGGCGATGAGACCGGCGAGCAAGCCAGCGACGCCGACGCGACCGAGGCTGCCAACGAAGCCAGCATCGACCCGTTGCCCGATCAATTTTCCGGGTGAAGCCCTTGTTTGGCTGCCGCACACCGGGGCGGGTGATGGCGGTGGCGGGCTTGATGACCACGGGTTGTGCCGTGGTTGATGTGCGGCCGCTGACCACCGGCCGGGTGGATGTGGCGGCGTATGAATTGCGGGGCCCCGCGCTGGCGCCGCTGCGGCGTGAGGCCCAGCGTTTGTGTCCGCAGGGCGCCGACATCCTGCGCCAGACCAACCGCGATCAGCTACCAGCGGATGAAGCCGGACGTGTCGGCCGCTGGCTGCAAACCGCAGCGGCCTGGGTGGAGCCACCCCGGCGCGCAGCGCAGATGATGCTGGTGTGCAAAGAATCGGCCGCTGATCTGGTGCTGCCCGCAGCGGCGGCGGCAGAAACCGCGCCCACCGACGCACCGGCAAGCCTGCCGGCAGGGCCGATCACCGCAGAGTGGTGACACAGGACGAGGACGGCTTGCGCAAGGGCTTGTCGATGGCGCATTGCAGCTTGCCCACGCACATTTTGGCGCGGTCCGAAGCCATTTTGTGGGCACCAAAGATACGCGACGATGTATATTATGTAAAATATTGGGATGTGGCATAATGCATGCACGCTGGCCAGCAGCTCCGCTGTCAGCCGCAGTGTCGTGCAGATCCCTGCGCCGCCGTTTCAACGCCCATCCGCACCTACCCATGGCCAAAGCCGATACAAAGACCTCCATCGATTCCGACGGACTGCGTTATCGCAGCAAAACCCCTGGTTCGCCGTTCACCGCCGCTGGCGCGTTTGGTGCCGCCACGATGTCGTGTTTTCTCTGTGGCAAGCACCGGCCACGCAGCTTGCTGAAGTCGCGCCGCTTGTTGGGCAAGGCCCAGTTTGTCTGTGCGCCAAGCTGCAAGGAAGCTGAAGCCGAAAGCGGCGCCAAGCCCTGATCGGGTTGCTGCCATCCGCCAGGGCGGATGGCCCAGCCGGCCCCAGGAACCCCGCCAGTGAGTTTTCGCTGGCGGGGATTTTGTGTTTTTGGGCACCCTGCATTGCAGCGTGCAACGCAGTGGCAACACGCAGACTACTTGGGGTACACCCTTGTAATGCACTATATTGCTTGACTATCTCGTGTTTGGCCGATATCGTATTTGAATAGGCATAATAGTGCCTATTCACACACAAGGCTTCGCATGTCCACCTGGTCGCTGTTCAACGATCCTGCCGCCTTGGCCACGCCAAACGCGGTGCGCCAAAACCTGCCGGATGGCAGTTTTGTGCTGCGCCATCCCGAACCCTTGCAAGCCTATGCACGCTGCATCGGCGTCTGGCTGGAGCATTGGGCGCTGAGCACGCCCGATGCCTTGTTTCTGGCCGAGCGTGATGCCGACGGTGGCTGGCGCCGGCTCAGCTACCGCCAGGTGCGTGATCGGGTGGGCAGCATCGCCCAATCGTTGCTGGACATGGACTTGCCCACCGGCCGGCCGGTGGTGGTGTTGAGCGACAACTCGGTGGACCATGCGCTGCTGTTGCTGGCCAGCATGCATGTGGGCCGGCCGGTGTGCACGATCTCCAGCGCCTATTGCCGCTTGACCCAGGATTACAGCAAGGTGCACGGCATGCTGGACGCACTGGCACCGGCGCTGATCTACGCCGCGGATGCTGCGGTTTATGGGCCAGCGATTGTCACCTGGTCCGCCACCGGGTCTGGCACCGGGTCTGGCGCGGTGCCAACGGTTTTCAGCAGCGGCGCCGGGCAGTATGCCGGCGCGCTGGCCATGGCCGATTTGACGCGCAGCAGCGAGACCCCGGCCGTGCTGGCGGCCTACCACGCGATCCAGCCGGACGACATTGCCAAGCTGTTGCTGACCAGCGGCTCCACCGGCCGGCCCAAGGCGGTTGTCAACACCCACCGCATGCTCACCGCCAACCAGCAGCAGATTGCGCAGGTGTGGCCGTTTTTAAAGCGTCACCGCCTGCGCTTGCTGGATTGGCTGCCGTGGAGCCACACCTTTGGCGGCAACCACAACTTCAACCTGGTGCTGGCCAACGGCGGCAGCCTGTACCTGGACGAAGGCCGGCCCACGCCCGGCCTGATAGCCAAGACCGTGCACAACCTGCGCGAGGTGCAGCCCAATTTCTACTTCAACGTGCCACGCGGTTTTGACATGCTGTTGCCCACGCTGGAGCAGGATCCAAGCTTTGCGCGCAGCTTTTTTGCCGAGCTGGAAGCGGTGTTCTACGCCGGTGCCGCGCTGCCGCAAAGCCTGTGGCAGCGGCTGGAGGCGGCTGCGCGGCAGGTGCGCGAGCGGCCGGTGTGGTTTACCTCGGCCTGGGGTGCCACCGAAACCGCACCATCACTGACTGCGGTGTACTGGCCGATTGAGCGCGCCGGCTGCATCGGCGGCCCGCTGCCGGGGGTGGACATCAAGTTTGTGCCCAACGCCGGCAAGCTGGAGATGCGGGTGCGCGGGCCAAATGTGTTTGCGCGCTACCAGGATGCGCCCGAGTTGACGGCCAAGGCCTTTGACGACGAGGGCTACTACCTGATCGGCGATGCCGGCCGGCTGGTGGACGAGGCCGACCCGGCGCAAGGCGTCGCCTTTGACGGCAGGGTGGCCGAGGACTTCAAGCTGACCAGCGGCACCTGGGTGTCGGTGGGCACATTGCGGCTGCGCGCGGTCAGTGCGCTCAGCCCGCTGGCCAGCGATGTGGTGGTCACGGGCCATGACCGGGATGAGCTGGGCCTGCTGGTGTTTCCAGGGCCGGCCGCCAATCGGCTGTCGGCCGCAGAACGGGCCAGCCACCTGCGCGCTGCGCTGTTGGCGATGCGCGGTGACGGCGGCGGCTCATCCCAATCGCCAGTCCGTGCACGCTGGCTGGATGCGCCGCCCGATGCCGATGCCGGCGAGATCACCGACAAGGGTTATGTCAACCAGGGTGCGGTGTTGCGGCGCAGGGCGGACGAGGTGACGGCGCTGTACAGCAAGCAGCCCGATGCACGCACGGTGTGGCTGTAGTTGCCGGCTGCGGTTGTAGCTGCAGTTGTGGCTGCAGTTGGCGTGGTAGCGCGTCCTGCCCCGGTCAACCGACCGCAAACACCTCGGTATCGACCTCGGACTGGCCCTGGGCGTTGTAACGCTCGCCGGTGATCGCGCTGGGCTTGAACAGCGTATCCAGTTGAGCCAGCACGGCCGGCGACAAGTGCACACCTGCCGCGGCCAGGTTTTCAGTCAGGTGTGCCGCTTGGGTGGTGCCGGGGATGGGTACGACATGCCCGCCCTGCGCCAACAACCAGGCCAGTGCGAGTTGCGCCTGCGTGCAACCGGCCTCTGCCGCGATGCCGGCATAAGCGTCCAGCAGCGCCAGGTTGGCGGCATAGGGGCCGGGCGCAAAGCGCGGCATGCCACGCCGGATGTCTTTGTCGCCCAAGCTGCCAACGTCGCGCAGCGTGCCGGTTAAAAACGCACGCGCCACCGGGCTGAACGCAACAAAGGCCACGCCCAGTTCTTGGCAGGCCTGCAGCACCGCGATCTCGGGGTTGCGGGTCCACAGCGAGTACTCGGTCTGCAGCGCGGCAATCGGGTGCTCGGCATGGGCGCGGCGCAGCATGGGTGCCGACACCTCGGACAAGCCCAGCGCCCTCACCTTGCCCTCGGCCTTCAGCCGCGCCATCTCACCCACCGATTCTTCGATGGGCACACGCTTGTCCCAGCGGTGCAGGTAGTACAGGTCGATCACCTCGGTGCCCAGGCGTTTCAGGCTGTCCTCGCAGTTGCGGCGGATGGCGGCCGGTGAGCCGTCGATCACACGCTTGATGCCGTCGTCAAACCGCACACCCGCGATGCCGCCCTTGCTGCAGAGCGTCAGGCGCTGGCGATGTGGTTTGAGCACCCGGCCCACCAGGGTCTCGTTGGCGCCAAAGCCGTACAGCGCGGCGGTATCGAACAAGCTGACGCCAGCGTCCAGCGCTTGCAGCAGCAGCCGCTCGGCGGCATCGGCGGGCGGCGGTGCGCCGTAGGCGTGGCTCAAGTTCATGCAGCCCAGGCCGATGGCCGAAACGCTGAACGGGCCGATGTTTCGGATTTGCATGGTGATATCTGTCGGTGGAGTCGTTGGAGTCGTTGGTGTTGGGGGGTGGTTTTGCTGCGTCATGGCACACATTCGAAACTGGCGGCTGCAGCGCTGTCGCCGCCCTTGTAGCGCGGCCACAGCGGCCACTCGCACAGCGGGCGTGCACGCTGCACCGGCAGGCCGGGGCTCAGCGCCTGCTCCACAAGCTGCAGCGCGCCGGGTGCCCTGCCCTGCTCCACCCAATCCACCAGCACACCCAGCATGTCGACATTGGCCGGTGCGCCGCTGCCCACATGGTCCACGCCGGGGGCGGTGTACAGCCGCGCAAACTGCCGCACCTGGGTTGGACCCAGCCGCGCCTGCACCGCCTGGAAGTACTGGATGCCGGCATACGGGCTTTGGGCGTAATCGGCCATGTATTCCAGCATCACCAGCTTGCCACCGCGGGCCTGGAAGGCGCTCAGGTCGGGGTTGGTGGCGTCCATCAGCGCCGATACCTCGCGCACCCGGGCGGCGTGGTCTTCCGGCCGGTAGCGCCGCACGTCGTAGCCCGGGTCGCGGGCGTACAGGTACTGGATCGCACCGGCGCCAAAAAACCAGGCGATGCCATTGGCTTGCACCGGCGGCAGTGCCGGCGCGGCGCTGCCCAGCCACCAGGCGCCCCAGCCGCCGGTGGGGCCGAAGGACGGTGCACCCTCGCCGCTGGGGCCGCGCCCCGGGTACTCACGCTGGCCGTTGGCCAGGTCGAAGCCAAAGCGCAGCGGTGCCTGCAGGGTCAACACGGCCTTGATCTGCGGCTCGGTCAAACAGGCGTCGCTGGCCGCGCCGCTGCAGCGCAAGCGGGTCACGTCAAAGCGCTGGCGGCAGCCCACCGGGTCGGCCACCACACCGTCGGCCAGGCCGTCGGCGGCGTCGCAGGCGGCCAGCACCGCCGCATGCACCGTCTGCACCTGGGCCGGGCGGATCCAGGCCTCGCCCATCGTGGCCAGGCCATCACGCAGGCCGGCATGCTGCAGGCCGGTCCAGTTGATCACCGGCACGCGGCTGAAGATGCCGTCGAAATCGGCCGGGTAACGTTGAGCCATCGTCAAGGCCTCGCGCCCACCCTCGGAGCTGCCCATGAAGTACAGCTTGTCGGGCCGCCGGCCATAAGCGCGGCTGGCCAAGGCCACCGACACATCGCGCACCTTTTTGTACGAGGCATGGGCAAAGTTCAGCAGCGCCTCGTCGTTCAGCGCGAATGCCTGTGGCGGTTCGTTGGGCTGGGTCTGGTGGCCCGAGTCGGTGCCCACGGTGATGAAACCCTGGGCCAGCGGCGTGGGGCTGTCAAAACGCTGTGCTGGCGGCAGGCCCAGCGCGTTGGTCAGCGTGCCGTTGAAGCCGCCACCGCCGTACTGCAGGCTGCGGCCGTTCCACTGCAGCGGCAGGTTGACCTGGAACAGGATAGGCGGCGCGGCCGGGTCCAGCGGCGCGATGCGGCCCAGCACCCTGCAGTAGGCCGGCAGTGCCGGTGTCACCCGCCCGGCCGGGGTGGCGCCGCGCTCGGCCACCACCAGGGGCGTGGCCGCTTGCAGCGCGGCCGAGTCGATGCTGGCAGCGCCGCTGGGCAGGGCGATGGCCGTGGCCGGGATGCTGGCGGCCAGCGCGGCGCAGGCGGCAGCCGGGTCGGCGCCCAGCGCGGTCAGGCCGGTGCGTGGGGCCATGCCAGCACAACCGGCCAGCAAGGTGAGGGTGGTTGCGGCAACGGGTGCCAGCAGGCTGAATCGGGTCATCGCGCTTGTCTCCGGGTTGTTGTGACATGGTGTTTCATGGTCATGCCTTGTGAGCGCAGCAAGCCAGGCATGTTCACTGCGCCTCGATCTTGGCGCCGCGCACCACCTCGGCCCAATGCCGGGTTTCGGCGGCCAGCCACTGCTGCAGTTGCTCGGGCGTGCCACCCTGCGGCCGCACGCCCAGTGCACGCAACTGGCGCTGCACGGCGGGCTGGGCCAGCGCCTCGTTGGCGGCGCGGTTCAGCCGGGCCAGCACCCCGGGTGGCGTGCGCGCCGGTGCGGCCAAGGCGTTCCACGAGCTGACGTCGTAGCGCTGCAGCGCCGCGCCGCCGGCCTCGGCCACCGTGGGCACCTCGGGCAGATCGGCAAAGCGCTGGTTGGAGCTCACCGCCAGCGCACGCAGCACCCCGCCGCTGACCTGCGGCAGCCAGGGCCCGAGGATTTCAAACGCGGCGTCGATCTCAGCACCGCGCAGCGCGCCCAGCACCGCCGGCGTGCCCTTGTACGGCACCACCAGCGCATCGATTCCGGCAAGCTGCTTCAGCCACTCGGCCGCCAGGTGCTGGGTGCTGCCCACCGCCACCGTGCCCAGGGTCAGCTTGCCGGGCTGGGCGCGGGCAAAGTCCAGCACCTGGCCCAGGGTCTTGAAGCGTGAGCCGGCCACCACAAACAGCGCCAGGTCAAAACGCGCCAGCAGGATGACCGGTGCAAAGTCTTTCTGCGCATCAAACGGCAGCTTGCGGAACAGGCTGGCCGCCACCGCGTTGCCGTTGCTCATCAGCAGCAGGGCGTGGCCGTCCGGTGTGGCGGCTGCCACGGCCTGGCTGGCGACGATGCTGCCGGCGCTGGGGCGGTTGTCGATCACAAAGGGCTGGCCCAGCGGGCCGGCCATG
>JANOBL010000914.1:0-3562 GCA_031411635.1 Betaproteobacteria bacterium | reverse complement strand
AACAGCAGCACGATGATCATGACCACGAAGATCACCACCGCCGACCCCGCGGGATAGACCAGCTTGGTCAGGCCTTCGATCAGCCCCAGGCCGAGACCGGTGACGATCGAGCCGGCGATCGAGCCCATGCCGCCGATCACGACGACGGCGAACACGACGATGATCAGGTTCGCTCCCATGCCCGGGCTGACCTGGACGATAGGCGCCGCCAGCACGCCGGCGAAGGCCGCCAGTGCCACCCCGGCGCCGAAGGTGGCGGTCACCAGCACCGGTACGTTGATGCCCAGTGCCTGCACCAGCAGCGGCTTATCGGTCGCGGCGCGCAGGGTGGTGCCCAGCGGTGTGCGCTCGATCACCCACCAGGTCACGAAACAGACGACCAGCGCCGCCACGACCACCCAGCCGCGGTACAGCGGCATGAACATGAAGCCCAGGTCCACGCCGCCGCGCAGGCTTTCGGGCACCGCATACGATGCGCCCGAGACGCCGAAGAAATATCGGAAGAGGCCCTCGCCGATCAGCACCAGGCCGAAGGTCAACAGCAGGCCGTACAGGTGGTCGAGCTGGTACAGGCGCTTGAGCATGCTGCGCTCGATCACCACACCGAACAGCCCGACCACGGCCGGTGCGGCCACCAGTGCAACCCAGTAGTTCATGCCAAGGTGGTTGTGGCCGAGCAGCGCGACAAACGCGCCGATCATGTACAGCGTGCCGTGCGAGAAGTTGATGATGTTGAGCAGGCCAAAAATCACCGCCAGCCCGAGGCTCAGGATCGCGTAGAACGAGCCGTTCACAAGGCCGAGCAGCAACTGGCCGAACAGGGCCTGCGACGAGATGCCGAAGATGTCCATGGGTTTTCTCAGATAGGGCCGGGTGGCGCGGCTCAGCGGCTCAGACGCCGAGCAGCTCGTGCAGCATCTCGGTCTTGGCGGCCAGTTCGTCCTTCTGGACGGTGGCGACGATGCGGCCGTGCTCAAGCACGTAGTGGCGGTCGGCCAGTGGCGCAGCAAAGCGGAAGTTCTGCTCGACCAGCACGATCGTGTAGCCGCGGCTCTTGAGCAGGCGGATCACCTCGCCGAGCTTTTTGACAATCACCGGCGCCAACCCCTCGGTGATTTCGTCAAGCAGCAGCAACCGCGCACCGGTGCGCAGGATGCGCGCCATCGCCAGCATCTGCTGCTCGCCGCCCGACAGACGCGTGCCGGGGCTGGCGCGGCGCTCGTAGAGATTCGGGAAGACGGCGTAGATCTCCTCGATGCGCATGCCGCCGCTCTTCACCTCGGGCGGCAGCATCAGGTTCTCTTCGGTTGTGAGACCCGCGAAGATGCCACGTTCCTCGGGGCAGTAGCCAACGCCCAGCCGCGTGATGCGGTGCGGCGCCAGGGTCGTGACCTCGTTGCCGTTGAACATCACCGAGCCGGTGCGGCGGCCAACCAGGCCCATCATCGACTTCAGCGTGGTCGAGCGGCCGGAGCCGTTACGCCCCAGCAGCGTGACCAGTTCGCCCTCGTTGACCCGCAGATCGATGCCGTGCAGCACATGCGATTCACCGCAGAACGCGTGCAGGTCGGTGATGCGCAGCATCTCGTTGCGGGTCTCGAAAGCGCCGCTCACTGGACTGCCCTCCGCGCTACGCGCTGCGGGATTCGCCTTCGGGCGGCCGGGCGGCTCATGCTTCGACTCCCACATAGGCTTCGAGCACCCGCGCATCCTTCGACACCACCGCGTAGGGGCCCTCGGCCAGAATCTGCCCGCGCTGCAGAACCGTGATCGTGTCGGACAGCGTTTCGACCACCGACAGGTTGTGTTCGACCATCGCGACCGTTCGGTTGGCGGCCACCTTGCGGATCAACGCGACCACGCGGTCCACGTCCTCGTGCCCCATGCCCTGGGTCGGCTCGTCCAGCAGCATCAGCTCGGGGTCTAGCGCCAGCGTGGTCGCGATCTCGAGCGCGCGCTTGCGGCCATAGGGCATCTCGGACGCCAGCGTGCGGGCGTAGCTGCCAAGATCGACCGCTTCGAGCAGTTCCATCGCGCGTTGATTGAGCGGGTTCAGGCTGGAGAGCTGGCGCCAGAAATGCAGCGACGTGCCCAGCTTTCGCTGCAACGCGACGCGCACGTTCTCCAGTGCCGTCATGTGGCCAAACGTCGCCGAGATCTGGAACGAGCGGATCACGCCGCGGCGTGCGATCTGCGCTGGCTCCTCGTTTGTGATGTCGATGCCGTTGAAGGTGATCGTGCCTTGGGTCGGCTGCAGAAACTTGGTCAGCAGATTGAAGACCGTTGTCTTGCCGGCGCCGTTGGGGCCGATCAGCGCATGGATCGTGCCGCGCCTGATCTGCAGATTGACGTCTTGCACCGCGGCGAAACCCTTGAACTCTTTGCTCAGGCCGCGTGTCTCGAGAATGATGTCGGTGGTCATGACAGCATCCCGTCAGTCGATCCCGAGTCGGTACGAATTGGCTTGCATCTTCATGTCTCCTGGGTCACTGGCGGTCCGGGTGGCCGCGGTGCAGTTTGTGGGCACAAGGATGGACGACAACTTTTTCAGCAGCCGCGCGGCAATGTGACGAATGTTTGCGGCGTCAGCGGCGCTTGGACAGGACAGCCCGGCCCACTCGCGATCCGTTGTCGCGACCGAGCTGGGCCGAGATCCACGCGCCGCAGTCCACCAGCGCTTCCAGATCAACGCCGGTGTCGGCCCCCAGCCCGTGCAACAGGTACACGACATCCTCGGTCGCGACGTTGCCCGTCGCCCCCTTGGCGTAGGGGCAGCCGCCGAGCCCAGCGACGGAGGCGTCGAACACCCGCAGCCCAAAGTCGTAAGAGGCGTGCACATTGGCGACGGCCATGCCATACGTGTCGTGGTAGTGCCCTGCCAGGCGCGCGACGGGCACCCGGCCCGCCACCGCCTCCAGCATGCGCAGCACCGAGCCCGGTGTGCCGACGCCAATGGTGTCGCCGAGCGACACCTCGTGGCAGCCCAGCTCGTGCAGCCGTGCGGCCACGTGCGCGACCTGTTGCGGCGCGATCGGGCCGTCGTACGGGCAGGCCACCACGCAGGAGAC
Organism: Betaproteobacteria bacterium; assembly: GCA_031411635.1. GTDB lineage: Bacteria > Pseudomonadota > Gammaproteobacteria > Burkholderiales > Burkholderiaceae_C > Pseudaquabacterium. The sequence continues at coordinate 494 of JANOBL010000914.1, read as the reverse complement.
ATAACCCCGAACCTTGACGCCCAGACGCTTCGCGGCGTCGGCCACGGGAACGAAGCGCGCTATCGATTCATCGATCGAACAGTTGATGTTCTTGCGCGAGAAGCCCTCCGACGCCGCTGCGAAGACGGCCACCTCGGTGGCCCCTTCGGCCACTGCGGCCTCGAAGCCCTTCAGGTTGGGCGTCAGCACCGGGTAGTTGACGCCGGGGTGGCGTCGCAACCCGCGCATCACCTCGGCCTGGTCCGCCATCTGCGGCACCCACTTCGGCGAGACAAACGACGTGACCTCGATGTCGCGCAGGCCGGCCGCGGCGAGACGCGCTATCAGTTCCAGCTTGATCGCCGTCGCGACGTTTTGCGTTTCGTTCTGCAGGCCGTCGCGTGGGCCCATTTCGACGATGCGGACGTGTTCCATCTTCATGCCTCCATCAGCGGCAAAACCACACTCATTCCGCCCGCTGCCTTCATGGCGCCTTGATGACGGGCGCGGGCGGC
>JANOBL010000913.1:0-3481 GCA_031411635.1 Betaproteobacteria bacterium | reverse complement strand
CGGCGGCGAGTGCCTGCGCAGAATGCGCGCACAAGTCTACTGCATGCAATGGACTGAACTGCGCGCAGAGGGCCAGAATGCAAAAAGCCCGTCAACCATCTGACGGGCTCTTGACGCCAGTTTGCGCAGTCAGTCGTTCTTGCGCCGCTTGCTGAGCCCAAGCCCGCCCAGTGCGATCAGCACCAATGCGTATCCAGCCGGCTCCGGAATGTTGATCGCCACACCGTCCATTGCAAAATAACCTTGCAGGCCGTGCACGGTAAACGCATCGATCAGACCGCTGTAGCCGCTGGCCAAAAACTGGTAAGGCGTGCTGTCGTTGAGCCCTGGGATCAAACCCAAGTTAAGCACTGCCGTTGAGCCGGCACCGACCTGGATGCCACCCAGGTACAAACAAAATGTCACCGATATGTTGTCGTCAAGACCGGTAAACCAGGCGCCATTGAGAACAAACGGCGTCAATGACGATATTTTCTGAGATTCTTTCTCAATCGTCGACGGGCTGCCGTTGGCAAGATACGTTGCCTCGGTTGAAACACTGGTAAATGGCGACAGGTAGGTTGACGGCGGCGCTTTGTCGGACCAGAACCAATTTCCACCGCCGGTGACCGGTGGATTACTGCCGGTATCACCAAACGTATAACCCTGGTAGGGCGAAGTAAAGAACTGTGGGCCACCGACCAAATCGTCAAAGTTCAAAACGTCGGCTGAAGCGGTAGAGGCCGCCGAGCCAAGACAAACCAAGGCAAAAGTTGCAGCGAGCTTGCGGAAAAGGCTTTTCATTGGGACTCCCATAGAATTTGTGCTGACGTTGGCGGCTCAAGCACAACTACTGCCAGTCTTGCTGAGCCGTTTGCCGAACCGTACCAGCATGCGCCAGGGGTGTGACCCCCCAACATGGGGGGTGAGCGGCACGAACTAGCCGTAAGATCGGCACATCAAGCGCTGTTGCGGCGCCTGCGGGCCATCATGCCCAAGCCACCCAGGCCCGCGATCAACATTGCGTAGCTGGCTGGCTCTGGCACCGGGGCGTAGCTGAAGTTGTCCATCGCAAAATAGCCCTGGTAGCCCTCGACGGTGATCTTGTCGACCGGGCCGGCGTAGCCACTGGCCAGAAAAACGGCGGGCACATCGGATGGCAGGATGAGGTAGGCCGAATTGGCCACCCTCGTACCCTGGTAGTAGAGATGGAACCGGATTTCGATCTCGAAAATGCTGGTGAACCAAGCGCCGTCAAACCGGATCGGTCCGCTGACACTGGTGATCGGCAGCGACTCGCCATAGAAATAACTGCCACGGATCAGTTCGTAATCGGTGGACAGGCTGGTGAACGGCGACTTGTAGTACGGCGCAATACCGGAATTGTCGTCAGACCAGTACCAAGACCCGGCGCAGTTGCAACCTGCGCCCCGCGGGCCCTGGGTGTAAGTAAACACGACGCCCTGGTAGGGTGCCGTGAAGCCCACCGTGCCCGTCAAATCATCAAAGGTCAACTCGTTGGCGGTTGCGGCAGGCAAAAGGCATGCCAGGGCGGCAGCGGCAGCAAGTTTTTGAAGCGTGCGGTTCATCGGATCTCGCGTGATGTTGAGGGGTGGGGCCGCAGCTAACGCAACCACATCGCCAAAAGTCATGCAGTGCATAGTTGGCTCAATTGGCTAGAAGATATCACTTGCCGCCAAGTGGGTGTTCCCCTCAACTAGGGGCTAGCGGCTGGCCGCCGCCGCAGGGTTGTTGGGCGCGGCAGGCTGTTCAAGGTCAAAACGCAGGCCGTACCGGCGGGCCATCTCGTTGATGGCTTTTCTTTGCGGCTCCGCGCTGGCCAAAAAAAACGCCTGAGCCCAGGCTTGCATCTGGGGCGATGCCGTAGCCCAGGTGGCCAGCGCGGTTTCCAGCAACATCGGTTGAACATGGCCCTCGTTCGGGCCCAGTGCCAGTGCCTTGGCCCAGGCCTGGTGCAAGCTGCTGCCGGTCTGGCCGGCGCCTTGGTAGGCGGCGGCCAGGCTGGCCCAGGTTTGCGGGTCGGCCGGGCGCAGATCCAGCGCCTTTTGGTACTGTGCCACTGCTTGATTGAAGTGCTGCAAACGCAGCGGCACATCTGCCCAAAACCGCCGGCCGGCCACCATGTGCAGATCGCCCAGGTTTTCTTGCAAACCCGGGTTGTCGGGTGTGATGGCCAACGCAGCGGTCAGCGCGGCCTGGGCGTCGTCCCAGTCTGTTTGTGTGGCTGGTGATGTGGCGCCACTGGCCCAGTTGCCAACCTGCCGGCGCGCGCCCAGCGACAAGGCATCGGCGCGTATCAAACGCTGGCCTTCGTAGCAGGCCCAGCCGCCGATTGCGATGGCCAGCAACAGCAACGGCAGGTTGCGCCAAACCGCCGCTGGGTTGGGGCGTGCTAGGCGCAAGGCTGCGCGCCGTGGTTGTGGGGGCCAACAACGCTGATTGCGCCTTGCCCACACAAACCTGCCGGCCCCAGCACGGTCAACTGGCGTGCCAGGGCTGCGCCATGGTGCTCGGTCAGCCAGGCCGCCGCATCCCGCATGCGCGGCCGGCGCCCGCTCAGGTTGTGCGCGTCGCTGGCCACCGCGTGCACCCAGCCCAGGTCCAGCAGCGCGTTGGCGGTGGCCTGCGCCTTGGGCCCAAATTGCCCCACCAACGAGCCGGCGGTCACCTGCACATAGCAGCCTTGCTCGATGAAGACACGCAATCGATCAGGCTGCTCCATCACCGCGCGGTTGCGCTCGGGGTGCACGATCACCGGCCGCACGCCGTGTGCCAGCATGTGGCGCACAAAGCGGTCAGAACCCAGTGGAATCTGCCCATCAGGCATCTCCAGCAGCATGGTCTTTTGGCCCGCCACCTGGCCGAGAAAAGGCAGCTCACCGCGCGCCAGCAAATCCAGCACTTCGGGCGTCAGGCGCACCTCACCGGCCCACGAAATGCTCAGCGCGATCTGGGCCGCCTGCAGCCGCGCGGCAAAGCGCTCAAAGTCTTCTTCGATGCTGGAGCGCCGGTTTTCAAACCGGCCCGGAAACACATGTGGCGTCAACACCGCATGGGTGATGCCGTCGTCCACGCAGGCCTGGGCCAGCGCCAGCGCGGCGTCCAAGGTGCTGGGCCCGTCGTCGATGCCGGGCAGGATGTGGCAGTGGATGTCGATCAAGCTGGACCACCCCTCACGCCGGAAGGCTTTTCACCGTCTTGCCGGACTTCTTGCTGCTGCCGTCGGTGATCTGCCCACCATAGCCGTAACCGCCGTAGTTGTAGGTGGCTGCGCCGTACTCACCGTAGTAGCGGTGTGCGTCCTTGAAGTTGAGCTGGTTTACCACCACGCCCAGGATGTTGGCGCCGGCGCGCTGCAGCCGGGCCAGGCTTTTGCGCACCAGCGGCGCGGGTGTGGACATGGCCTTGACGACAAACGTGGTGCTGGTGACCAAGGGCGCCAGCACCAAGGCCTCGCTGACCAACTCGATCGGGGGTGAGT
>JANOBL010000912.1:0-1676 GCA_031411635.1 Betaproteobacteria bacterium | reverse complement strand
AGGCCGGTGGACGGGCCTGCAGCAGCGCCGGTGGCACGCTGTGCTGACCTGGTCATCACGATGGTGCCCGACACGCCGGATGTGGAGCGTGCGCTGTTTGGCCCCGACGGCGTGGCCGAGGGCTTGTCTGCCGGCAAGAGCGTGGTGGACACGAGTTCAATCTCGCCGGTGCAGACCAAAGAGTTTGCGCGCCGCATCGATGCGCTGGGCCGCGACTACCTGGATGCACCGGTCTCGGGTAGCGACGTGGGCGCACGCAATGCGGCGCTGTCCATCATGGTGGGCGGTGCGCAGGCCGTGTTTCACCGGGTCAAGCCGGTGCTGGACTTGATGGGCAAAAACGTCATCCTGGTGGGTGGCAACGGTGACGGCCAGACCTGCAAGGTGGCGAACCAGATCGTGGTCGCGCTGACGATAGGCGCGGTGGCCGAGGGCTTGCTGTTTGCGTCCAAGGCCGGTGCCGGAATCACAAGCCAAATGTGCGGACGAGCGGCTGGACCTGGAAGACCTGCGGCGGGCCCCCAAGGTGATCGCCCGCAGCTTGCGCGATCTGTTGTCGTAGCCGGGCGTCAATCGCCAGGCGTGCCCGGGTTCAACACCGCGTACAGCACCATGTCACAAAGCTGGCCATGGCCATCGCGGTCATGGCGGCGCAGCACGCCCTCGCGCTGCAGGCCCAGCGTCTCGGCAAAGTGCAGGGCCCGGGCATTGCGTGCATCGCTCATGGCCTCGATGCGCTCAAAGCCCAGTGCAAAACACTGCTGGATCACCGCCAGCGCGGCCTCGCGCATCAAGCCCTGGCCGGCGTGCTGCAGGTGGCCCACATAGCCGATCTCGCCGCGTGAGTCCTTGAAGTTGATGGTGTGCACATCGATGCGGCCGATCCAGCCACCATCGGCCAGCGTAAAAACATGGAACACCAGGTCTTCGCCGGCCGCCACGCTGCGGGCGTCGTTTTCACAAAAGCGCAAGGCCCATTCGATGTCGCGTGGCCGTTGGCCCCAGTTGACATAGGCCAAACCCGGCATCGACGCGGCCACACCGGCGGCAAACGCGGCGGCATGCTCGGCGCGCGGGGTTTCAAGCCGCAGGCGCGGCGTGCGCAGCGTGCTGGGTGCGGCTTTCAGGTTGATGGCGATCATGGGGCCGCATCTTGCCCCAGCGCTCAACCCACCCGCCATGCTTGTCCAGCCCAGAACGGCGCGCTCAGCGCCTTCTTGTCCCCAAGGGGGTTGAGCAAAGTGGCCAAGCGATATTTGCTCTCAGCCCAGCGCATGGTGAAACTCCTGCTCCACCTGTGCCACCAGCGCCTCCACCGTCAACACCGCGCGCACGCCCGACACGCTGTGGCCGGCGCTCCAGATGTCGCGCCAACGTTTGGGCTGGCTGTTGTCGGCACCGTTGCCCGCGCCGTCGGCCTCGGCCTGGTCGCGGTGCGTGCCGCCGCCAAAAAGCTGCGCCGCGCTGGCCTGGCTGACTTGCTCGTCCAGCCGAAGTGGATCCAGCCCGGCGCGGCGGATTGCCGGCAGCAGTATGTTGGTGGGCAAGCCGGTGAACGCGCGGGTCAGCAGCACCTCGTCGATGCTGGTGTCCACCAGCATCTGGCGGTAGGCGGCATCGGCCAGGCTTTCGCGGGTGGCGATGAAGCGGGTGCCCATGTAGGCCAGGTCACAGCC
>JANOBL010000911.1:0-11775 GCA_031411635.1 Betaproteobacteria bacterium | reverse complement strand
GAGGTGGACACGGTGACGCGCCGGCGCGACAGCCCGTAGCCATGGTCGTCCAGCATCACCCGCAGCGCCGGCACCAGGGCGCTGTAGTTCTGCAGCGGCTCGCCCATGCCCATCATCACGACGTTGCTGATGACGCGCTCGGGTCGTGCAGCACCGCCCGGGTTCAGGCGGCGGCGCAACTGGTGCTCGGCAAACCAGAGCTGGGCCAGGATCTCGCCGGTTGTCAGGTTGCGGCTGAAGCCCTGGTGGCCGGTGGAACAAAACCGGCAACCCACCGCACAACCGGCCTGCGACGACACACACAGCGTGCCACGATCAGACTCGGGGATGAACACGGTTTCCACCGCATCACCGGCGCCCACATCAAACAGCCACTTGATCGTGCCGTCGGCCGAGGCCTGCTCGCTCAAAAGCCTGAGCGGCTGCACCTGCGCCGCACCGGCCAGCTTGTCGCGCAGCGACTTGGCCAGATCGGACATCTGGGCAAAATCGCCAACGCCCTTCTGATGAATCCAGCGGAACAACTGCACCGCCCGAAACCGCTTCTCGCCCAGCCCGGCGCACCAGGCGGTGAGCGCTTCGAGATCAAGATCGAGCAAATTGACAGTGGTCACCATCCTGAGAGGCCGGGAGTGTGCCGCTGGCGCTGGTCAAGCCTGCAGGCTCAGCGGCTGTAAACGTTCATGCCGGGGAAGAAAAACGCCACTTCCATCGCGGCGGTCGCTGGCGCATCGGAGCCGTGCACCGCGTTGGCGTCGATCGAATCGGCAAAGTCGGCGCGGATCGTGCCTTTTTCGGCCTTTTTCGGATCGGTGGCGCCCATCAGGTCGCGGTTCTTGGCAATCGCGCCTTCACCTTCCAGCGCCTGGATCATCACCGGGCCGGAGATCATGAAGCTGACCAGGTCCTTGAAAAACGGCCGGTCCTTGTGCACTGCGTAAAAGGCCTCGGCCTCGCCGCGCGACAAATGCGCCATGCGGGCGGCAATGATCTTCAGGCCGGCACCCTCAAAGCGGGCGTAGATCTGACCGATCACGTTCTTGGCGACTGCGTCGGGCTTGATGATCGAGAGCGTGCGTTCGATGGCCAAAGGTTTTCTCCTGAAATCAACGGGCTTGAAGGTAAACCCGGCATTCTAGCGGGGGCTGGTTTCACGACGGTGACCCGGGCCCCGGCGGTGTCACGGCGGTGTTACGGCTGTCGCAAGGCCGTCAGCGGCCGCCACCGCCACGTCTGCCACCACCGCCACCACCACCGCCGCCGCTCCCACCACCACCTCGGCGGCCACCACCGCCGCCGCCGCCGCCCCCATTGCCCTGGAACTTGCGCACAAACGCATCGGCGCCGATGTAGCCCAGCGAGGTTTTCATCGGATCGGGCTGGCCACCACCCGCACCCCCCCCACCGCCGCCCTTGCGGCCGCCGCCGTCACCACCGCTGCCAAAACCACGCGGCTTTTGCACAAAGCGCTTGTCGTAGGTCTGCTCCAGCGGGTTCGGGATCGGCCCGTCCTCGGCAATCTCGCGCCGGGGCTGGCGGGCCTCGCGGATCGCGCGCTTGTCAAAGGTCTGCATCAGCGGGTTGGGGATTGCGGCAAAGTTTTCGGTGTCGCGGTCCGGGTCGAACGGGCGGTCTTGGGGACGGTCTTGTGATCGCTCCCGCCGCTCCTGCGCACGCTGCGGCGGCCGGTCAGACGGAGGGCGTGGCCCTGGCCGGTCCGGGCGGTCGGCACGCTGCGATTGCGGCGGCGCATTGTGGCGGTTGTTGTTGCCACGACCGGGGCCGGGGCCTTCGCGCGGCACGGGTGCGGCCTGCTGGCCAGCGGCCTCGGGCCGGGGCGGGCGTGGCCCGGACCCAGCCGCCGCTTGGTCACGCCCGCCCACCGCCAGGCGGCGCACCTCACGCACCTCGGTCTCGTTGAGATCAACAAACAAGCCGCGCCGCAGACCGCGCGGCAACACCACGCAGCCGTAGCGGATGCGGATCAAGCGGCTGACGCCCAGGCCCACCTTGTCAAACAGCTTGCGCACCTCGCGGTTGCGGCCCTCGGTGATGACCACCCGGTACCAGCGGTTGACCCCCTCGCCGCCACCGTCCTCGATGGCTTTGAAGCTGGCGCGCTGGCCGTCGATCTCCACACCGTCGAGCAGGCGTTTGCGGCCTTCGGTCTCCAGTGTGCCCAGCACCCGCACTGCGTATTCACGCTCGACACCAAAACGCGGATGCATCAACTGGTTGGCCAACTCGCCCGAGTTGGTGAACAGCAGCAAGCCCTCGGTGTTGATGTCCAGCCGGCCCACCGATTGCCATTTGCCATGCGGCAGGCGTGGTAGCCGGCGGTACACCGTGGGCCGGTTTTGTGGATCGTCATTGGTGACCACCTCGCCCACCGGCTTGTGGTAGGCAATGATGCGCGGCGGCGGCGGCGCAATGCGCACCTTGAACAACTTGCCGGCCACGCTGATGCGGTCGCCAAACGAGATGCGCTGGCCGGTGTGCGCGGCCTGGCCGTTGACCATCACCTGGCCCTCGGCGATCAGCTCTTCCATGTCGCGGCGCGAGCCGATGCCGGCCTGCGCCAGCACCTTGTGCAGCTTGGGCGCGTCGGGCTCGGCGGCCAGCACCCGGCGCTCGGGCTCGGCGGCGGGGTCGGCTGCAGCATCGGCGGGCTCGGCGTCGTAATCGCCCGACAGCACGGCGGCAAAGGTCTCACCGGCGTCGACCGGTGCGGCGCGCGGCGGCTCGACGGTCGCGGTGACGGGCCGCTCATCATCGTCGTCATCTTCATCGTCGGCGCTGGTGGCGTTGGCGTTGGCGGTGATGGTCAGCAGGCCGGGCTCGTCGGCCGGGCTGCCGTCCTCGCGCAGCGCCCGGTCGGCAACGCTGCGGCGGCCACGCCGGCGGTTGCGGTTGCGGCGGCGCGGGCCGTCGGCCTCTGGCCCGTCGCCCGCGTCGCCGGCCTCGGTCTCCGCCGGCGGTGCACCCTCATCATTGCCAGTGGCAAGCGGTGCGGCGGCTTCGGTGATCGCCGCGGCAACGGCGGCCTGCGGCGGCACGGCGGACTCGATCGATGGGGCTGTTGCAGCGGCTGCAGCGGTGGCCACCGTTGCGGGTGCAACCGAGGCCGCAGCCTGCACTGCGGCAGGAACGTCAATGTCAGCCACAACACCCACCACCGCGGCCACCGCAGTGCGCCGGCGTGGCTTTGCCACCTTGACCACCTCGGCCGGCGCGACGATGGGCTCAGGGGCAGGCTCCGGTAGCAGCGGCGCAGCGGCCACCGGCACGGCATCGGCCACTTTGCGGCGGCCGCGCTTGGGCGCAAACACCGCCTCCAATGACGGCACCTCGGCCGGCACTACCGGCACGGGCGCAACAGCCTCACCGGCCACCGCCGCAGGGCTGCGCTTGCGGCGCGGTTTGGCGGGCACAGCGGCGTCGGCCGACGTTGGGCCGCCCGGCAAGTCGGGTTGGGGCTGGTCGATATCAGGCGAGTTCATGCGTGCACGGCGGGGGAAGAATCATCGGACGCCGGCGCGGTGGCCGGGGCGGTGGGGTCGGCAGCCTCGGGGGCGGCCAGAACGGGGGGATGTGGATGGGTCGGCTGGGCCAAGATCAGCGTGGCCTGCACACCCGGCTCGTCATCCAGCAAGGTTTGCTGGCCGGCGCTGCCGGGGTCAAACATCGCCGCGCTGGGTGGGCCTTCCAGCACCGGCAACTGGTCCAGGCTGGCCAGGCCCAGATCATCCAGAAACTGGCGCGTGGTGGCGTACAGCGCCGGGCGGCCGGGGGCCTCGCGGTAGCCGATGGCCTCGATCCAGCCGCGTTCTTCAAGCTGTTTGACGATCGGGCCGCTGACGGTGACACCGCGGATGTCCTCGATGTCGCCCCGGGTGACCGGTTGGCGGTAGGCGATGATGGCCAGGGTTTCCAGCGTGGCGCGCGAATAGCGCGGTGGTTTTTCGGGATGCAGCCGGTCCAGGTACTCGCGCATCTCGGGCCGGCTTTGAAAGCGCCAGCCACTGGCCACGGCCACCAGCTCAACGCCTCGGTCTTGCCAATCGTGCATCAGCTCGTCCAGCAAGGTGCGCAGCGTGTCGGGGCCCACCTGCTCATCAAACAGGCTGCGCATCTCGCGCAGCGGCAACGGGTGCTGGGCGCAGATCAGCGCGGTCTCGAGGACGCGCTTGGCCTCGGTTGTATTCATGAACCTCTGTTCATTGAGGGCCGGTGCCTTTGAAGGCAACGGCGCGGGTGCATCGTGCTGCGGGATGACTCGGGTGCTGCAACCGGCAACCGCCTGGGGGCGGCGCGAGTAGCGGGTCTTGCAGTGGGGCTGGGCCGGTGGCATCAGCCCCTTGGCCCATCGTTGCCCGGCGGCATTGCTCTGACCGCCTGGGATGTTTGCTTGCCCGATCCGGGCTTGTTGGTCTGGGCTAAAAACAGTCAACCGTTGTACGGTTTGACGATCCGGTTCGGCTGACCCATCAAGGCGGGAAAATTTACCCTCGGCCCAACGCAATCAACTTTTGCCACCAACTTGGACACAGATTGTAGCGCTGCTTTGCGGCCTGCCGTTCAACCGCGCAACTAGCCAACATCAACCCGGCAACACCTGGGCCCAGGCCGCCGCCAGATCGGCCGGCAGCGCGGCGCCAAACACCAGCTCGCCACCCAGCGCCGGGTGCTCAAACGCCAGTTCGGTGGCGTGCAGCGCCTGCCGCACCAGGCCCAGCGCGGGCTTGCCGCCGTACACCGCATCGGCCACCAGCGCATGGCCACGGTGCGCCAGGTGCACCCGGATCTGGTGGGTGCGGCCGGTGTGCAAACGGCAGCGCAAAGCGCTGAACCCCAGGCCCGTGCCCAGACGTTCCACGTCGGTGCGCGCTGGTTTGCCCGAGGCCACCACCGCCATGCGCAATCGTGATGCCGGATCGCGGCCAATCGGCGCTTCGATCGTGGCCTGGGCCCAGGCCACCGTGCCCTGGGCCAGCGCCAGGTAGATGCGGCGCACCTCACGCGCGGCGATCTGGCGCACCAGCGCGGTCATCGCCGGCAGGGTCTTGGCCACCACCATCAGGCCGGTGGTGTCCTTGTCCAACCGGTGCACGATGCCGGCGCGTGGCAGGCTGGCGGCTGCCGCGTGGTGCGCCAGCAGGCCGTTCAGCAAGGTGCCGGTCCAGTGGCCAGCGGCGGGGTGCACCACCAGGCCGACGGGCTTGTTGATCACCAGCAGATGAGGGTCTTCAAACACGATGTCCAGCGCCATCGTCTCGGGCCGGAAGGCCTGGCTTTCGGCGGTGGGCACCAGGGCCAGCCGCAGATGCTGGCCGGCGCGCAGCTTGCGCGATGCGGCGTCTTGCACCTGGCCATCGAGTTGCACATGGCCCCGGGTGATGAGCTGCTGCAGCCAGCTTCGCGAAAACTCCGGCGCCATCGTCACCAGCACCTTGTCCAGCCGCAGCAGGTGCTGGTCGCGCGTGACGCCGGCCTCGCGCACTTCGGCGTCGGCCTCGCCGGCCTCGGCCTCGGCGTCCGTTTCAAGGTCAGGCAAAGGCGCGCCGGAGAGGCCCACTAGAATCATTTGTTCAGCACCAATGCCCGGAAGGACGCCAGCCGCTTTGCGGCAAGGCGACAGTTATGAATCTGTTCAAGGTTTTGCGCATCAAAACCCAGCGCGCGCTGCCGATGCTGGTCGTGGTCACGTTGGCGGCACTGACCGGCTGCGGCACCACCCGTGACGAGGAATTGCGCAACTCGCCCGAGAAATTGTATGCACAGGCCAAGGACGACCTGGCCTCCGGCAGTTTTGAGCAGGCGATCAAGGCGCTGGAGCGGGTGGAAGGCCGGGCCTCGGGCACCTTGTTGGGCCAGCAGGCCACGCTGGACCTGGCGTATGCGCAGTGGCGTACCAGCGAGCGGGTGCTGGCCATTGCCACGCTGGACCGCTTCATCAAGCTGCACCCGTCCAGCCCGGGCATGGACTACGCGCTGTATTTGAAGGGCTTGATCAACTTCAACGACAACATGGGGTTCTTGAGCAGCATCTCGCGCCAGAACCTGTCCGAGCGCGACCAGCAGGCGTCGCGCGATGCGTTTCAGGCGTTTGGGCAATTGATCGAGCAATACCCCGAATCGAAGTACGCCGACGACGGCCGGGCACGCATGGACTACATCGTCAACTCGCTGGCCGAGTACGAGGTGCATGTGGCGCGCTACTACTACCGGCGTGCGGCCTACCTGGCGGCGGCAAATCGCGCGCAACTGGCGGTGCGTGACTACCAGCGTGCGCCGGCCACCGAGGAGGCGCTGTACATCCTGGTGGCCAGCTACGAGCGGCTGGGCCTGGAAACCTTGCGCGGCGATGCGCAGCGGGTGCTGATGAACAATTTTCCGAACACCCGCTATGTCAAGGACGGGGTGCGGGTGCCGGACCGGGCCTGGTGGCAGTTCTGGTGATTTAACTCAGCCAGCGGCATTGCTGGCGGCAATCTGGTCCAGCCAGGCCAGCGCATCGGCCTCGGTGTCGAGCGTGCCCATTGCCGGCAAGGCTGCACGCAGCTTGCGGCCATACGGCATCTGGCGCAGCCGGGGGTCGGTGATCACCAGCAGGCCCAGGTCGGTCTCGCTGCGGATCAAGCGGCCGGCACCCTGCTTCAACGAGATCGCCGCTTCCGACAGGTAGTAGTCGTTGAACGGATCGCGGCCGCGCGATTCCAGATCCTTGCTGCGCGCCTGCACCAGCGGATCGTGTGGTGGGGGGAACGGCAGCTTGTCGATGATCACGCACTGCAGCGCCTCACCCGGCACGTCGATGCCCTCCCAGAAGCTCTGCGAGCCCACCAGCACGCTGTTGGGCGTGTCCAAAAACCGCTGCAACAGCGTGCGCTTGGGGTGCGTGCCCTGCACCAGCACCTGCAGCGGCGTGCCGGCCTCGGTGGCTGCATCACTCAAGGCCTGGGCGATCAGCGGCAGCACCCGCAAGGTGGTGGTCAGCACAAAGGTGCGGCCGCCCAGCCGGCCGGCCAGGCGCGCCGCCAGCGCACCCACCGCCGCCGGATGGCCGCTCTCATTGGGCTTTGGGAAACGCGGCGGCACCCAAGTGCGGGCGTGGTTGGCATAGTCGAACGGGCTGCCCACGCGAAGCTTGCGCGCGTCCTCCATTGCCGCCGCCTCGCTGAACCAGCTCAGCGCGTCGTCGGCGCCCAAAGTGGCTGACGTGAAAATCCAGGCCCGCGCGGCGGCGGCACGCTGCTCGGTGAACAGGTCGCGGATGTGCAAAGGCGATTCGACCAGCCGGGCCTCGCGTGGCCCAAGATCGATCCAGCGCACCCGGTCGGTGGCGGCCTCGGCAACAAAACCGTGGGCAAGTTGGGCGATGCGCTTTGCGCGCTCCACCAGGCGGGTGAAATCGGGCGCAGTGGCCTCCACCAACAACGCCGCATCACGCGCCGCATCGGCGGCGGTGGCCAGGCCCTGCAAGGCGTCGAAGAACGCCGGCGCAGTGGCGCGCTCGTCCCAGCGCAGCTTCAGGATGCCCTTGACATCACGCAACGGCCCAGCGCAGGCCAGGCGCAGCTCGCGCGCAGCGCGGTCCAGGCCACTGGCCACGGCTTGCCACTCGGCCAGGCCGCGTGCGTGGCTCAGGCCGGCGGCCAGCAGATCCCGCGCCAGGTCAATCACCTGGTTGGCCGACAGCATCGTGCCCAGAAACTGCAGCCCGGTTTCGACGAGCTGGTGGGCCTCGTCAAAAACCGCTGCATCCACGGTTGGCAGCAGCTCGGCCACGCCGCTGTCGCGCAACGACAAATCGGCAAAAAAAAGATGGTGGTTGACGACCACCAGATCGGCCGCCATCGCTTCACGGCGCGCCTTGACCACATGGCAATCGCGAAACTGCGGGCAGTCGCTGCCAAGACAGTTGTCGCGGGTGGAGGTGACCAGCGGGATCACCGGCGATCGGTCGTCCAGACCGTCGATCTCGGCCAGGTCACCGGTCAACGTGGCGTGGGCCCAGGTTTCCACCCGGGCCAGCGCACGCACCGCAAAACGGTCTGGCAGACTGCCGGTTTCACGCGCTTGCTGCAAACGGTGCAGGCACAAATAGCTGCTGCGGCCTTTCAGCAAGGCGATGCGCACTGGCAAGCCCAGCGCATCGCGCAGCCTGGGCAGATCGCGCAAAAAAAGCTGGTCTTGCAGGCTTTTGGTGGCGGTGGACACCAGTGCCCGGCCACCCGACAGCAGCAGCGGCACCAGGTACGCAAAGGTCTTGCCGACGCCGGTGCCGGCCTCGGCCACCAAAGTGGCGCGCTCGGCAATGGCATGCGCCATTGCATCGGCCAGGCGCAACTGCGGTTCACGCTCGACAAAGCCAGGGTCGGCCTGGGCCAGTGCACCATGAGGGCCCAGTGCATCGCGGGTCAGCAGGGCCAGGCGCTGGCCGGGCATCAGGCCGGTTCCGGTGGATCGAGGTCCACCTCCAGCCGCACGATCTGGTCGCGCAGGCGCAAGCGGCGTTTTTTGAAGCGGCGCAGCGCCAGATCGTCCACCGGCGTCTGCTCGGCAGCGCGGTCGATCAGGCTGTCCAGATCGGCATGCTCCATGCGCAACTCGATCAGTTGGCGCTGCGGTGAACGCAGGTTGAGATCGGGCTCGGCATCGGTATTCATGGAGGCCTGGAGTTTATAGTCTCGCCCCATGAGTGCGACGCTCCCCCCGGCCTATCGATTGCTGGCCGCCACCGCCCTGCACAAGGGGGACCGGCCTTACCAGCAAGACCAGGTGGAAATCTTGCGCCACGGCCGCAACAAGGATTGTTTGCTGGCGGTGCTGGCCGATGGCATGGGTGGCAAAAGCGGGGGCCGCAAGGCCGCCGACCAGGTGGTGATGACCGCGCGCCAGCTTTTTGAGCGCTATGTGCCGGCCAAGGACGATCCGGCCGATACGCTGCGCCAACTGGCGATGGAAGCACATTTGATGATCAAGCTGACCGCGATCACCGCCGAGGAAGAGCCGCACAGCACGGTGGCGGCGATCCTGTTCGGGCCGGGCCTGAGCTGCGCGATTGCCCACGCTGGCGACTCGCGCATCTACCATTTTCGCGGTGCCGAAGAACTGAGCCGCACGGTGGACCACTCGTATGTGCAGCGCCTGGTGGACGAGGGCAAGATCGAGTTTGACGAGGCCAATGCGCATCCGCAGGGCAATCTGTTGACCGGTTGCCTGGGCACCCAGGCCGACCCGCCCACCACGTTGCGGCACATCGATTCACTGCAGCCCGGTGACACTTTGCTGGCTTGCAGCGATGGCCTGTGGCACTACTACACGCCGCGTGAACTGGGCTTGATCGTCAACAGCCTGCCACCACGCGAGGCGGCGGAGTTGCTGGTGGCACGGGCCCGGCAGCGGGCGCAAACCCAGGGCGACAACCTGTCCTTGGCGATCCTGCGGATCGAGAACATCGGCTGATTTTTTGCGATCTCAGGTGATGCCGGTGTCCACCTGGCGCCGGTCCAGCGCCAGGTAGGCGGCCGAGCGCATCTCCTGCAGCCGCGACACGGTGCGCGGAAACTCATGCGCCAAAGGGCCTTCGGTGTAAAGCTGCTCGGCCGGCACGGCGGCCGAGATCACCAGCTTGACGCGCCGGTCGTACAGCACGTCCACCAGCAAGGTAAAACGCCGCGCCTCGCTGGCCAGGCGCGGTGGCATCTGCGGCACATTGGCCAGCACCACGGTGTGGAACTGCTGGGCAATCTCCAGGTAATCGTTCTGCGAGCGCGGCCCGCCGCAGAGTGTGCGGAAATCAAACCACACCACACCGCCAGCGCGGCGCAGCGAGCGCAGCTCCCGGTGCTCGATGTGCAGCACCGGGTCTTCGTCCCGGGCCTCGGCCAGCGCGTTGAAGGTGGCCAGCAACGCCGCATCGGCGGCCGGGCCCAGCGGTGCGTGGTACAGCTCGGCCTGCTCCAGCGTGCGCTGGCGGTAATCGGTGCCGTGATCGACGTTGATGACCTCCAGCTTGTCCTTCAGCATCTCAATCGCCGGCAGGATGCGGTCGCGGTGCAGGCCGTTCGGGTAGAGGCCGTCGGGCGTGAAGTTGGATGTGGTGACGATGCTCACGCGGTTGGCGAACATCGATTCGAGCAGCCGGTGCAGGATCATCGCGTCGGTCACGTCGGCGACGTGGAACTCGTCGAAGCAGATCAGCCGGAAACGCCGCGCAATGCGCTGGCCCAGCTCATCCAGCGGATTGGCCGTGCCCTTCAGCTCCTGCAGCTCGCGGTGCACCTCGCGCATGAACTCGTGAAAGTGCAGCCGGGTTTTGCGCGTAAGTGGCACCGACTGGAAAAAGCAGTCCATCAAAAAGCTCTTGCCACGCCCGACACCGCCGTACATGTAGACGCCACGTGGGATCGGCGGCCGCACCAGCAACTTGGCCACCACATTGCCACGCCTGGCCTTGTAGGCCGCCCATTCGTTCTCGCAGCGCTCCAGCGCGTCCACCGCGCGTTGCTGCGCGGGATCGCTTTGGTAACCACGCTCGGTGAGCGTGGCCTGGTACAACTGACGAACGCTCACGGTAATGTTTTCCTGGTTTTCACCAAGGTCCTTGCATGGATCCGGCTTTGCCGGTCCATCGCAAGAGCCCCCTTGGGGGGCAGCGACCGGGAGGGAGCGTGGGGGCTAAAAGTTCAAGGTGCGCTTGTCCACTGCCAGCGCGGCTTCTTTGGTGGCCTCGCTCAGGGACGGGTGGGCATGGCAGATGCGTGCAATGTCTTCCGACGAGGCTTTGAAGGCCATTGCCACCACGGCCTCGGCGATCAGCTCGCTGGCCTGCGGGCCGACGATGTGCACACCCAGGATCTCGTCGGTCTTGGCATCGGCCAGGAACTTGACAAAGCCAGTGGTGTCACCCAGCGCCCGCGCCCGGCCATTGGCCAAAAACGGAAACTGCCCCGCCTTGTAGGCCACGCCATCCGCCTTGAGCTGCTGCTCGGTGCGGCCCACCCAGGCGATTTCGGGCGAGGTGTAGATCACCCAGGGCACGGTGTTGAAATCGACATGGCCATGTTGGCCGGCGATGCGCTCGGCCACTGCAACGCCTTCTTCCTCGGCCTTGTGCGCCAGCATCGGACCGCGCACCACGTCGCCCACAGCCCACACATTCGGCAGGTTGGTTTTGCAGTCGCCGTCCACGATGATCGCGCCACGTTCGTCCAGCTTCAGCCCCACCGCATCGGGGTTCAGGCCGATGGTGTTGGGCACGCGCCCGATCGAGACGATCAAACGCTCCACGTCCAGCGTGGCCGCTTCGCCCTTGGCATTGGTGTAGGCCACGGCCACCGCCTTCTTGCCGGCCTTGATCTCGCTGATCTTGACGCCGAACTGGAACTTCAGGCCCTGCTTGGCGAACACCTTTTGCGCCTCTTTGGCGATCTGCTCGTCGACCGCGCCGAGAAAGCCCGGCAACGCTTCGAGCACCGTCACGTCGGCGCCGAGACGGCGCCACACCGAGCCCATCTCCAAGCCGATGACGCCCGAGCCGACGACACCCAGCCGCCGGGGCACGGCGGCGATGTCGAGCGCGCCGTCGTTCGACAGGATCGCCTTTTCGTCGAACGCGGCGCCGGGCAACGCGCGCGCGTTCGAGCCGGTGGCGACGATGACGTGCTTGGCGACCAGGGTCTCGGCGGCAGCACCGGCCACTGCGACTTCATAAGCGCCGTCCGAGGCCTTGACGAACGAGGCGCGGCCGTGGAAGAACGCCACCTTGTT
>JANOBL010000910.1:0-15616 GCA_031411635.1 Betaproteobacteria bacterium | reverse complement strand
GGCCTTGGCCACGCGGTGCAGCGCGGCCAGGCGCGTCTCGTCGTCGCCAGCGAAGCGCTGCTGGCGGGCCAGCGCTGCTTCATCCAGCGCGACCGCGAAACCCAAGGCACCCAGGCGCTTCGCCGCAAGCTTGAGTGCAGCGGGCTTGGGAACGACGCCCGAGGGGCTGTACAGGGTCAAAGAACTCATGTGGAGGTCGATCAATCAATCAATGGGCAGGGAGCCGTCGAGTGTGATCTCAACAGCTTCGCCAGCAGGAATGGCTTCAGGAAGGACCTCGCCGCGCTCAGCCTTCTGTTGCGCGCGGCGCTCGGCAAAGAACTGGCGCAACAAGGCACCGCAGGGCTCGGCCATCACGCCGCCGAGGCATTGCGTGTGGTGGTTGAGCCGGCCTTCCCCGAAGAGATTCAGCACCGAGCCCGCAGCGCCAGTCTTCGGATCGAGCGCACCGAAAACGACGCGCTTGAAGCGCGCATGCAGCAAGGCCATCGCGCACATCGCACAAGGCTCCAGCGTGACGTACAGCTCACACTCGGGCAAGCGGTAGTTTTGCAGCAACTGCGCGGCATGGCGCAGCGCGACGATCTCGGCATGGGCGCTGGGGTCGTGGGTGGTGATCGGCCGGTTGTAGCCGGTGGCAATCACCTGGCCGGCGCGCAGGATCACCGCGCCCACCGGCACCTCGCCGGCCAACTGGGCGTTCAAGGCCTGGTCCAGCGCCAGGCGCATGGCTTGTTCATCGGCAGGGCTGGAGTTCATGGCTGGGCGGATTATCACGAGGCCCAAGCACCCGGCCGCCCGTGGCGTGAATATGGCCACTGCGATTCACCACGCTGGCTGGCCGCACGCCCGAACCGGGGCTTGTGCCCAGGCCGCACCTGCGAGACGCTTGGCAACCACCGTACCCTATAGTGTTTTGTCGATGGATGCGCCGCCTGCAGCGCTGGGTTCGGGTTCGGGTTCGGGTTGACGAGAGATGGCATTTGCGCGATGCATCGCGCAGGGGTATTCATGTTGAAGCGACAAATTCTGCAGCGCAGCCGGCCAGCACCAGGCTTCACCTTGCTGGAGCTGCTGGTGGTGGTGGCCATCATCGGCCTGCTGGCAGCCTATGTCGGGCCGCGTTATTTCTCGCAGCTTGGCAAATCGGAGCAAAGCGTGGCACGCGCGCAGATCGAGGCGTTTTCGCGTGCGCTGGGCGTCTACCGGCTGGATGTGGGCAGCTTTCCCAGCACCGAGCAAGGCCTGGAGGCGCTGCGCAGCAAGCCCGAGGCCGCCGCCGGCTGGAAAGGCCCGTACCTGGACCGCGCTGTGCCAGCCGACCCCTGGGGCCGGCCCTATGCCTACCGCAGCCCGGGCAGCAATGGCGACTTCGGCATCGAGTCGCTGGGCAAGGACGGCCAGCCCGGCGGCACCGGCGACGCGGCTGACATCAGCAACAACTGATCACGCCGGCAGCCCTTGACCCCGTGACCATGCAGTTTCATGTCCGCGCCATCGACAGCGCGTTAGCCCTGCACGATCTGGTGATCGTCGCGCTGGACGAGGCCGATGCACGCAGCCAGGTGCTGGGCCGGCGCCTGACCTTGCTGTCGATCGACCAGCCCCGCGGCCGGGTGGGTGGCCGGCGCGAGTTTTCGCTGCTGCTGTTTGCGCAGCAGTTTCATGCGCTGGTGCAGGCCGGTTTGAGCGTGATCGAGGCCATCGCCGCACTGCACGAAAAAGAAACCGGCACCGAGCAACGCGCGATCCTGGGCCGGCTGGGTGCGGCGGTGCGGGATGGCCACCGGCTGTCCACCGCCTTGCGCCAGCAGCCGCTGTACTTTCCACCGCTGTTTGCCGGCCTGGTGCAGGCGGCCGAGAACACCAGCGATCTGCCGCATGCGCTGGAGCGCTACATCGCCTACGAAACCCGGCTGGCCGCGCTGCGCGACAAGCTGGTCAGCGCCACGATCTACCCGGCGCTGCTGGTGGTGGTGGGCAGCGCGGTGGCGCTGTTTCTGATGGCCTATGTGGTGCCGCGTTTTGCGTCGGTCTACCAGGGCAATGGCCGCAACCTGCCCTGGGCCTCACAGCTTCTGCTGCAATGGGGCGAGCTGGCCGGCCGCCACACGCCCGAGCTGCTGATCGGCTTTGTGGCGCTGCTGGCCGGCAGCGCCTGGTGGCTGCGTGATCGCTTGCGCAGCCAGGGCCCGGTTGCGCTGCTGCGCTGGTTTCCCAGCCTGCGCCAGCGGCTGCAGCAGTTTGAGCTGGCCCGCTTGTACCTGACGCTGGGCAACCTGCTGGAAGGCGGCATCGCGCTGCCGCAAGCCCTGACCCTGGCCGGCGGTGTGCTGGCGCCGGCACGCCGGGCCGATCTGGCAGCGGTGCGGGCCCGCATCGAAGCCGGCGAGACCTTGTCCGATGCGCTGGCGGCCGGCCCGCTCAGCACGCCGGTGGCATTGCGTTTGCTGCGGGTGGCCGAGCGCTCGGGCCAGTTGGGTGCAATGCTGATCCGCACCGCGCTGTTTTACGAAAGCGAAACCAGCCGCTTCATCGAGCGCTTCACCAAGGTTTTTGAGCCGCTGCTGATGGCCGCGATCGGGCTGGTGATCGGGCTGATCGTGATCCTGCTGTACATGCCGATCTTCGAGCTGGCCGGGAGCCTGCAATGAGCGCCGCGCTGTTGCCCGAGCTGGCGTTGTTGCGCGGCGCCCAGCAGCGTGGCAGCACGCCGATCCGCTTGCTGGCCGAGTTGCGCCAACTGCCAGAGCGTGATGCCGCCGCGCTGCTGGCCCGGCAGTTTGAGATGCCCTGGCTGGACTCGCATGACCTGGCGCGCTGCGCACCGCGCTTTGACCGGCTGGCGCTGCCGCAAGCCCAGCAGCGCCATGCGGTGATATTGCAGATTGAGCCCGGTGTGCCCGCCCCACCCGGCCTGCGACCTGGCCTGGTGGGTGCGATCAGCAATCCGTTTGATGCCGACCTGATCACGCAACTGGAGCACCTGGCCGGCGCGCCGCTGACGATCGCGCTGGCCACCGAGGACGATCTGCACGCCTACCTGGTGCAGCACGAGGGTGGCCTGCGGGCGCTGGACGCAATGCGCCAGGACGGCGACGACAGCAGCCCGGGCAGCGGTGTGATCGAAACCTTGTCGCTGGCCTCGGTGTCCGATTCGGGCAGCCAGGCGGTGCGGCTGGTGGGCAGCACCTTGTATGACGCACTGCGCAGCGGCGCCAGCGATGTGCACCTGGAAAGCACCCCCACCGGCCTGGCGGTGAAGTACCGCATCGACGGCGTGCTGGACGCGATCACCCATGTCAACGGCACCACCTTGGCCGAGCAAGTGGTGTCGCGGCTGAAGGTGTTGGCCGAGCTGGACATCGCCGAGCGCCGTGTGCCGCAGGACGGCAGCTTCCGCGTGATGGCGCAGGGCCGGCAGATCGACCTGCGGGTGTCGATCATGCCCAGCGTGCACGGCGAGGACGCGGTGGTGCGCATCCTGGACAAACAAGCGGTGATCCAGGCCCATGGCAAGCTGACGCTGGACGCGCTGGGCTTCGATGCCGGTGCGCTGGCGGCGCTGCGCGGCATGCTGGCGCTGCCCTACGGCATGCTGCTGGTCACCGGCCCCACCGGCTCGGGCAAGACCACCACCCTGTACGCCGCACTGTCCGAAACCTTCACCGGCCGCGAGAAGATCGTGACGATCGAAGACCCGGTGGAATACCAGTTGCCCGGGGTATTGCAGATTCCGGTCAACGAGAAAAAAGGCCTGACCTTTGCGCGTGGCCTGCGCTCGATCCTGCGCCACGACCCGGACAAGATCATGGTGGGCGAGATCCGCGACCGCGAGACCGCCGAGATCGCGGTGCAGTCGGCGCTGACCGGCCATTTGGTGCTCAGCACCGTGCATGCCAACAATGTGTTCGACGTGTTCGGCCGCTTCACCCACATGGGGCTGGACCCGTTTGCGCTGGTCTCGGCGCTGAACGGCATCTGGGCCCAGCGCCTGCTGCGCACCACCTGCCCGCACTGCGCCCGGCCCTGCGCGCTGGATCCGCTGGACCTGGCCAGCCTGAAGCTGACGCCGGCCGATCTGGACGGCGCCAGCTTGCGCCGCGGTGCCGGCTGTGGCGATTGCCGAGGCACCGGCTACAAAGGCCGGCGCGCGGTGGCCGAGGTGCTGCAGCTCGATGATGAAATCCGCGAGCTGATCGTCGATCGGCAGCCGATACGCCGCATCAAGGAGGCCGCGCGCCGCCACGGCACCCGCAGCCTGACCGAGGCCGCGCTGGCCCTGGTGCGCAGCGGCCAAACCACGCTGGAGGAGGTGCGCCGTGTCACTGCGTCGATCTGAGCGCGTTGGCGGGCGCGTTGGCGGGTGCTTGGGCCTGGGGCTGGCGCGCCGGCAGTTGGCGTTGGCAACCGATGGCCCGGGCGGCATGCGCCTGCAACGCAGCGAATTGGCACTGGGTGATGCAGCGCAGGACGGTGCTGCGTCGGGCGATATCGGTAAGACGCTGCAAAACCTGCTGGCAGCGCAGCCCGGCGCGCTGGCCGGGACCAAACTGGCCGTGGTGGTCAGCAGTGACCTGGCACGCCACTGGCTGGTGACACCGCCGCGTGGTGTGGCCTCGCTGGCCGAGTTGCAGGCGGTGGCCCAGGCGCGTTTTGCCCAGGTTTTTGCCAGCCCACCGGCGCTGTGGCAGATCAGCGGCGATTGGCACAGCGATCGCAGCTTTGTCTGCGCCGCGATCCCACGCACATTGGCCGAATCCATCACCACGCTGTGCAGCGCCCACGGCCTGCAGGCCACGCTGGGCACCACGCTGGGCAACGCGCTGCAGGCCTACCGGCGGCACCTGCCCGACGACGGCTGGTGTGCGCTGCGCATGCCCGATCACCTGGCCCTGCTGGGCCTGCAGCGCGGCCGCATCCAGGTGCTGCGGCTGCTGCGCACCGACGCCACGGCGCCGCAAGACAGGCCCTGGGCCGACGCCGTGGCCGAGCTGCACCGCGAACTGATCCGCCAGGCGTCGGCCGCCGCGCCCGCCCTGCTGATCGCGATCGATTTGTGCGTTGATGCAGCCGCCGCCAACGCAGCACCACCGCTGGTGGCCGGCCAGCGCCTGCACCACATCGCCGTGGGTGCGGCGGTAGGTGCGGCGGTAGGTGCGGCGAGCAGTGCCGATGGGCCAGCCATTGCCGATGAAGCCGGCCTGGCCGCCAGCCTGGGCTTGCACGCGCCATGGTGAAACCGATCGCACTGCAGTTCCGCGCGCGCAGCGCCGACACCTGGCTGGGCCATGCCAGCACACGCTGGCAGCGTTGGCTGGCCTGTTGTTGCCTGGGGGCTTGTGTGGCCGGCCTGGCAGCGGTGGGCTGGCGCGCGCTGCAGGCCCAGCAGGCACTGGCCGATGCACACGCCCAGGCGCTGGCCCAGCAGCAGCGCAGCGCCGCCGCAGCCCGGGCGCTGGCCAAACCCAAACCGGTGGTCGCCATGCCCATGCTGGCACCGGCGCGCCTGCGGGCGCTCAATGCCGTGGTCGATAGGCTCAACCAGCCCTGGTGGTTGGTGCTGGACGCGCTGGAGGCCGAGACCACCGCGCCGATCAGCCTGCTGAGCCTGGCCGCCGATGCCGACCGGGGCAGCGTGCGAATCGATGCGCAGGGCCCGGCGCTGACGCCACTGCTGGCCTATGCCCAGCGCCTGCGCGAGCGGCGCGAGTTCAGCCAGGTGTTGCTGCTGCGGCACGAGACGCTGGAACGCGAACGCGGGCTGCCGATCCGGCTCAGCCTGGACCTGGTGCTGGCGCCGCCGCCCGGGGCACCGCTGGCCAGCAGCCCCAACCAGGAGCGCCGCTGATGGCCGGCCCCGACCCCAGCATGGCCAATGTGCCGGCCAACGCTGACGCCGGTGCAGCACCGGCGTTGCGCTTGCGTTTTGAAGTGGCCGTCTGGCGCCAGGGCTGGGTCTGGCCAGCCTGCGCGCTGCTGGCCGTGCTGGCATTGCTGCTGGAGTGGCTTCAGGTGCAGCCGCAAATCAAGCAACTGGCCCAACTGCAAGCTGCCGCGATACCGGCGCCCGCCCGCCCGACTGCCGCGCCTGGCGTCCAGGCCAGCCCCGGCCCGTCACCTCAGGACGGCGCCTTGCAAAACCTCGCCGAGCTGCTGGGCCGGCCGGCGGCCAGCGATGCCGTGGCCCAGGTGCTGGCGCTGGCGCAGCGCCAGGGCATCGCGCTGGCACAGGCGCAATACCTGACCAGCGACGATCAGCTTGCAGGCACCCGGCGCCTGCAGATCAGCTTGCCGGCCCACACCAGCTACCCCCAGGCCCGGGCCTTGGTCACCAGCCTGCTGCAGGCATTGCCTCAGGCCTCGATCGACCAGATCGAGCTCAAGCGCAGCAGCAGCGCCGAGGCCGAACTGGCGCTGAGCCTGAAACTCTCGCTGTGGCGCTTGCTGCCGGTTGCCGCACCGGCAACCAGCGCGTCCAGCGCGCTGCGGCCATGATCAAGCTGACCCGCCTGAAATGGCCCGTGCTGCTGGCCTTGCTGGCCGGCGCTGGCGCGCTGGCGCTGTTTGGCGACAAACGCCCGGCCGATCTGGCCCAGCCGCTGCGCGAAGCCAACCCCACGGCCCGCGTGGGCAACGCGCCCAGCCCACCCGGGCTGCCACGCAACCCGGTCGAGCCCACCAGGGCGGCCGAGACGCTGCGCCCGGTGTTGGACCGCAGCACCATCGCGGCCCCGCGCCATGCGGCCGGCAACCCGTTCACGCTGCGGCTTGCGCCGCCACCACCGGCCGCGCCGCTGCTGATGCCGGCCCGCACCCCGGTGGCCACCGTGCCGCCAGCGCCGCCAGCGCCGCCGTTTGTCTACCAGGGCAAGCAGTGGGCCGACCAGCGCTGGTTGGTGTTTCTGGGCCGCGACGAGCAAACCTACATCGTGCAAGAGGGCAGCACCATCGAGCGCAACTACCGGGTTGAGCGCATTGCGCCACCCACGCTGACGCTGACCGACCTGGCCCGCCAGCAAAGCCTCAGCATCGCCATCGGAGATGACAAATGATCCACAGGCGCCAACCATGAGCACCCGCCCGACCTCCCCCGGCTGGGTCCGCCGCGCGGCCAGCGGGCTGCTGGCGCTGCTGCTGGCCGGCTGCGCGGCCCAGCAGGCCTACCGCAACGGCACCGAGCAACTGCGCGCTGGCAACATGGCCGAGGGCCTGGCCTACCTGGAGCAGGCCACCCAGCTCGACCCCCAATCCCCCGAGTACCGGGGTGCGCTGGTGCGCGAACGTGAGCGTTTTGCCGCAGCGCTGGCCGAGCGTGCCGAGTTGGCCGGCGCGCGTGGCGAGATCGACATCGCCCGGCGCGGCTTTGCCGAAGCCCTGGCGGTGCGCCCCAACCTGGACCGGGCCTTGAACGGTCTGCGGGCGCTGGACAACAACCAGCGCTGGCAGCGCCTGCTGGACCAGGCCGAGGCGGCAATCGCCAAGAAGGATTGGCCCGGCGCCCGCGAGCGCCTGAAAACCATCCTGGCCGACAGCCCACGCCATGCCGGCGCGCGCAAGGCGATGCAGCGCATCGAGGCCGAAACCACCAAACCCGAGCCCGAAAAAGCGCTGGCAGCGGCCTTTCGCAAACCACTGGCGATCGAGTTCAAGGATGCTGCGCTGCGCACCGTGTTCGAGGTGATCGCCCGCACCGCGGGGCTGAACTTCGTCTTTGACAAGGATGTCAAGACCGACCAGCGCACCTCGATCTTTCTGCGCGATGCCAGCGTCGAGACGGTGCTGCGGCTGGTGCTGCTGACCAACCAGTTGGAGTACCGGGTGCTGGACGGCAACTCGGTGCTGATCTACCCGGCCACCGCCGCCAAGCAGCGCGATTACCAGCAGCTCAGCGTCAAGAGCTTTTACCTGGTCAATGCCGAGGCCAAGAACGTGGCCAACACCGTGAAGACCCTGCTCAAGCTGCGCGATGTGGTGGTGGACGACAAGCTCAACCTGATGATCGTGCGCGACAGCCCGGATGCGATCCGGCTGGTTGACAAACTGGTGGCGGTGCACGATGTGCCCGACCCCGAGGTGATGCTGGAAGTGGAGATCCTGGAGGTCAAGCGCACCCGGCTGCTGGACCTGGGCGTGAACTGGCCCGACAAACTCAGCCTGGCGCCGCTGGCCTCGTCCACCAGCACCGGCCTGACGGTGAGCGACTTGCGAGGCCTGAACGCCAGCACCTTGGGTGCAACGATCAGCCCGCTGGTGATCAACGCCCGCAAGGTGGACAGCAACGTCAACATCCTGGCCAACCCACGCATCCGCGTGCGCAACCGCGACAAGGCCCGGGTGCTGATCGGCGAGCGGGTGCCCAACGTCACCACCACCGCCACTTCCACCGGCTTTATCTCGGAGTCGATCACCTATGTCGACGTGGGCCTGAAGCTGGATGTCGAGCCGACGATCTACCTCGACGACGAGGTCACGATCAAGGTGTCGCTGGAGGTCAGCAACATCGTCAGCCAGCTCGTCACCAAATCCGGCACCGTGGCCTACAACATCGGCCAGCGCACCGCGTCCACCGTGCTGCGGCTGCGCGACGGCGAAAACCAGGTGCTGGCCGGGCTGATCAACAACGAGGACCGCAGCACTGCCAACAAGGTGCCCGGCCTGGGCGACATCCCGATCGCCGGCCGGCTGTTTGGCAGCCAGGCCGATGACGACACCCGCACCGAGATCGTGTTGTCGATCACGCCACGCATCGTGCGCAACATCGAGCGGCCAGCGGCCGAAGTGATGGAGTTTGACTCTGGCACCGAAACCAGCCTGCGTGGCCGGGTTGACGCTGCGGCCGGCAGCGCCACGCCGTCGCTGCCACGCCCCGCCGCCGCACCGGCCAGCCTGCCCGGCGCCACACCACCGCGGCCCGCCACACCGGCAGGCGCCGCCGGCACCAGCGGCGCTGTGCTCACCGGCACCGGCAGCTCCAACAGCGCGGCCACCGGCTTGAGCCTGCTGCGCTGGCAAGGGCCCAACCAGGCGCGCGCTGGCGACAGCCTCAGCCTGCAGCTTGCCGCCCAAAGTGACCAGCCGCTGCTGAGCCTGCCGCTGGTGATCGCCTTCGACCCAGCCGCCGTGCAGGTGGTGTCGGTGACCGAAGGCGACTACATGCGGCGCGGCGGTGGCCAGGCCAGCTTCACCAGCCAGATCGACCCGGCCGGCCGGGTGATCGTCCAGGCCTCACGCACCGATGGCCAGGCGCTGAGTGCCCCCGGCATGCTGCTGACGCTGAACCTGCGGCTGGCGGCCGGCGCCGGCCCGCAGACCACGATCAACATCAGCGGCCTGGCCGCCAGCACCACCGGCGGCGCACCGGTGGATGTGACGCTGCCGGCGCCGTACGTGATCAGCATCTCCGGCGGCACACGCTGACGCAGCCGGCGAATGTCGATCTGCTCAATGTCGATCTGCAGCCCGCCGCCAAAACCCGCAGGCCGCGCCGGCCCACGGCGCGGCCTGGGTTTTTCGCTGATCGAGCTGCTGATCACGCTGGCCATCCTGGCGCTGTTGGCGTCGGTCACGGTGCCGGTGGCCCAGGTGCAGATGCAGCGCAGCAAAGAGGCCGACTTGCGCGCCGCGCTGCGCGAAATCCGCGAGGCGATCGACGCCTACAAAAAAGCCGGCGACGAAGGCCGCATCGCGCGCGACGCCGGCAGCAGCGGCTACCCGGCCTCGCTCGACCTGCTGGCCCAGGGCGCGGAGGACCGGCGCGATCCGGCACGCCGCAAGATCTTCTTCTTGCGCCGGGTGCCACGGGACCCCTTCGATCCCGAGCCAGCAGGCGCGGCCGCAGCCACCTGGGGCTTGCGCTCATTTGCCAGCGAAGCCAACACGCCAGCGCCGGGTGACGATGTCTACGATGTGTACAGCCGATCCCCAGTGGTAGGGCTGAACGGCGTGCCGCTGCGGCTGTGGTGAACATGCTGCGCCGCCGCCGCAACGGTTTCACCTTGATCGAGCTGTTGGTGGTGCTGGCCATCGTGGCCGTGCTGCTGACCCTGGCCGTGCCACGCTACTTCAACCAGATCGACAGCGCCAAGGAAGCGGTACTGCGCGAGAACCTGCAGGTCACCCGGGTGGCGATCGACAAGTTTTTTGGCGACATGGGCCGCTACCCCGACAGCCTGGACGAGTTGGTGCAGCGCCGCTACCTGCGCAACCCACCGTTCGACCCGGTGACTGAAAACAGCGATACCTGGCAGTTGCTGCCACCGCCGGCCGGCTACAACGGCCGGGTCTACGACCTCAAGAGCGGCGCCGCCGGCGAGGGCCGCGACGGCCGGCCGTATGTCGACTGGTAAGCCGGCGCGCCCCGGTCCTGGCTTTGCCTACCTGGTGCTGCTGATCGCGGTGGCCACGCTGGGCATCGCGGCGGCCGGCACCGTGAGCCTGGGCGCACGCGCATCGCGCCAGGACGCCGAGCGCCAGTTGCTGGCCACCGGTGCCGAGTTTGAGCGGGCACTGCAAAGTTACCTGGCCAGCGCGCCGGTGGCGTTGGCCGGCATCGGCCCACGCACGCTGGAAGAGCTGCTGAAAGACCCGCGCAGCGCCGGCCTGAAGCGCCATCTGCGCCAGATCCGCCCCGATCCACTGACCGGCAAAACCGACTGGGGCTTGCTGCTGGCGCGCGACGGCAGCATCGTCGGCGTCTACAGCCGGGCCGAAGGCCAGCCGCAAAAGACCCGGGGTTTTGGCCTGTTGCAAGCCCATTTTGAGCTGGCCGAGCGCTACGCCGATTGGGTGTTCACCGCCACCCCCGACCGCCTGCCGCCGCGCCGGCCGGGGGCGGGCGCATCGGCACCCGCTGCTGGCACTGCCTCGGCGGCCGCCAGTGCCCCGGCCGCAAGCCTGCCTTGACGAAAAAAAGCCCGCAATCGCGGGCTTTTGGGTTGGCGTCAAGCGGCTCAGCGCAGGCGGCGCCGGCTGCTGCCCACCAGGCCAAGCAGGGCCAGGCCGGCCAGCGCGTAACTCGACGGCTCGGGCACGTTGTTGCCACCACCACCGCCGGGCGCGTTGATCGTGGCGCTGCCCGTTTCGATCGCGACATCGAACAACTCGACCGGCTGCAGGTTGCCAAACAAGTCCAGCTCGGAGTGCCCAGCCAGCGTGGTGAGCGCCAGGCTCAGACCGGTGCTGCCGGCGGACAAGCCAGTGAAGTTGAGCGTGAACAACACGAAGTCGTTCAGTTGCCCGGCACCCAGCGCCGCATCCGACAGAAAGCTGGTCTCGTTGACACTGACCGTGCCAGAAGTGGCCTGGATCGAATCGAGCGCGTTGCCCAGATTCAGGCCGCTGCCAAATGTCACCCCCGACAGCCCCAGGATGCTGGTGTTGTACGACACGCTGATGTCGAAGCCGGACAGCACCTCCGCACCCAGATCGCTGATCCGAACGTCATAGCTGAGGTTGCCGCCCACCAGGGCCGAGTTGGTAGCGGGACTGAACCCGACCGTCAGCGCGGCCTGGGCGGACGTGGCGGCCAGCAGACCGGCCAACATCCCAACGACGATTGAATGACGCATTTCTAAACTCCAGTTGATGATTGGGTGCTGCCGACTTTGTTCACGGCCTGACTGTTACGGGCTGAGCTGCTGGGTGCAGGCCCGTACGTCCAGAACCGTGATCTTTCCGTCGCCGTTGGCGTCGCGTGGGTCGGCAAAGTTGCTGGCGTTCTGGCCCAGTGCCGCGTTGATCAATGCGATGTCGGCCCGGGTGACCACGCCGTCGCCATTCACGTCGCAAGGCCGGGTTTGCGCCGCGATCTGCGAGATGGCCGGCGATGCACCACCCTGGCCGGCCTGCAACTTGGCGCGCAACAGCAGGAACTGGCCTTCTTGTTCCAGCGCAACACAATTGGCCCGAGGCGCAAAGTTCTTGTTGACCAAATCACCCTGGTTGTTGGCGGTCTTGCTGTCGGTGCTGACCAAACTGCCACCCGAGGTATCGGCCTGCCAGCAAACCTTGTACCACTTTGCATTGGGCGCACCACCGTCAAGAATGATTTCCCAGAAGCCGGTCTGGGTGGTCTGCGTGCGGGCCGCAATGCCGGTGGCGTCGCTGTAGGTGTAGGGCTGGCTGCCCACAGGAATCTGGGCCAGGAAGGCACCGGTCGCCCCGTCGAACTTGGTGACCCGGTTGTTGGAAAAGTCAACCTGCCAGACGTTGCCGTCGCCATCGGCCACCACGCCCACCGCATACCCCGCCGGGTCGGTAGTGTTCTGCCAGATCTCGTGGCCATCCACCTTGCTGTATTTGGCCGCGGTGCTGGACCCGGTCACCACGTCGCCATTGATGTCCACCGACAGGCCGGAATCGCAGACGCCGTTGCGGAAGACATTGGCCTCGGTGCTTGCGTTGACTTCGGTGTAGGCGCAATTGCCGCCGAGGTAGACGTTGCCATTGCCAATCGCAATG
The DNA here is from genome assembly GCA_031411635.1 of Betaproteobacteria bacterium. Classification (GTDB taxonomy): domain Bacteria; phylum Pseudomonadota; class Gammaproteobacteria; order Burkholderiales; family Burkholderiaceae_C; genus Pseudaquabacterium. The sequence continues at coordinate 3,154 of JANOBL010000910.1, read as the reverse complement.
CCATAGGTGCTGCCGATATTGACCAGCCGCTGATTGGTCGGGGTATTGGTATCGAGGCGGCCATAACCCGAACCCAGCGTGGCGCTGTAAAGAATGCCGTTGCGGTCCACCGCACAGCCATACGGTGTCCACTCAACCGCATGCGGGCCCGACATCACGGCGCCGGTGCTGCCACTGACCTTGTAAAACGCCTGTTGGCTGTACAGCCCGACCCAGACATTGCCATCGGTGCCGATGCAGGCGGCGCGGCCGATGCCACCCGGATCGCCCACCTCCACCGCCCAGGCCACACGCTCGTCAGTCAACTCGGCGGCGTCGATCTTGCCATTGCCGTTGCTGTCGACAATTGCCTTCATCTCAGCGGGCTGGATCTGACCATCGCCACTGGTGTCGTCCGAAGTGTCGATCACGCCATTGCCATTGCGGTCGATGCCGCCGGTGGCCAGGATCTTCATCAGCATCGCCGGCCGGCCGTCGAAGTGGCGGTTCAGCACAAACACGTTGCCATCGGTATCCACCGTGGTGCGCGACGGCGCCGGGCCGTCGTAGGCGCCGTGCAGGCCGAGTTCAAACCAGGTCTTGTAGCGCGCCACTTCCTTGTTGGTGCGGGTGTCGATCTTGGACACCGAGTCTTCACCCGCGTTGGCCACCCACAGCACCGGAAAGGTTGAGCCCACCGTGCCAAGAACGATCTTGCCGTTCTCGATCACCACCCCATCCTTGTTGCCCAGATTGAAGGCTGCGTTGCCGCCGATGATCTTGCTGCCGGCCGATGCGGTGCCGATCGTTGCTACCACCAGGGCGGCCGCCGACAACGCCAGTTGGCCAATGCGCTTTGCTCCAGCATTCATTGATTTCTCCTTGAACATTTCACTCACCAGCCGTCGATGCAACTCGGCGGTTGGACCCTTCAAACTCAACCCACCCCACCGATCGAGGCAGCCATCCGGGCTGCCCCCAACTTGCCCGGCCTGGGACGCCAGACCGGACGAAATTCATGCTTGCCGCTGTCGGTGATCTGCTTGAGCACCCCACTCTTGAGGTCAAGCACAAAGACCTGCCCGAAAGCGCCGATGCGGTAGCTGACAAAGCTGAGCCGATTGCCGTCCGGCGACAACGTGGCGTTCATTTCCTCGGACGGGTGGTTGGTCAGGTTGACCAGGTCTCCACCGGCCACAGGCACCATGAACACATCGGTTCGTGGATTGTTGTCGGCCCGGCCTTCGATCATCAGATGCTTGCCATCCGCCGTCCAGGCCGGGTCGGATTTGCTGGTCAGCGCTGCGGCAAGCTCACGCTCGGTGTTGCTGGCAAGATCGACCACCTTCAGCGTCACCTTGGACTGCCGGCTGGCGACGTAGGCCAGCTCCGCACCCGACGGTGACCAGACCGGGTTGGTCTCGTTGGTTTTGCCGGCAGTCAACTTGGCGGCGCCGCTGCCGTCGGCATTGACGGTCCACACCGCAACCCGGCGATTGATGACCCGTGCAAACGCGATGCGCCGACCATCCGGTGACCAGGCATGGGAGATTTCATCCCCTTCAACCAGGTCCGTCAGACGGTGCAGGTTGCTGCCGTCGGCATTCATCAGGTAGAGCTTGGTCGAGCCACTGCGCCCGGACATGAAAGCGATCGACCGACCATCGGGCGACCAGCGTGCACCGCCGTCAAAACCCGGGTGATCGGTCAAGCGCCGAACATTGCTGCCGTCGGCATCGGCCACATAGATGTCGCTGTTGGTTTGCTGGCGCGAGACAAACAACAGCCGCTGCCCGTCAGGCGACCAGGTGGCATCGATGTCTTCATCACTGCCCACCCGAAAGCGCCGGGTTTCACCGCTGCCACTGTTGGCCAGGTAGATCTGGCTGGCACCGTGGCGCAGCGAATGAAACAGCATGTCGGGCTGGAAATCAGCGCCCTGGGCGCATGCACCAACAGCCACCCCCAAGACCAGCAGCATGGCCGCAAGCCACACGCGGAATTGGGTAAATCCTTGCATTCGAGCCCTTTCAGACCACCAACCGGCTTGCGGCCGCTAAAAAACGGCGGCCAACACACAAGCACTTTCACACCGCAGGTCGAGCGCGCGCGTTTCAGGTTCAACCAACCAGCCTGTTTCACCGGTTGTCTTTAACGGTTTCAGTGTTGCAGCATCGGTGCCCCGGGTCCATCCCGCATTCAGGGTAGACCGCCGAAACAGGGGGGGGGGTCGCGCACCGCCTCGTGTGGGTGTCCACCCGTCAAGGCAGTACCCCGGCCTTGGCAATCGCCTAGTCCACTGAATCACTGAAATCGGCTGGTGCTGTCCTGTCGAATCCGGGCGCATTGCCGCGTTGCAAATGCTCGCGATACCTCGGGTATCGCTGCGCTTTGCGCCTTGCACTGCATCCCGGCTCGCCGGTCCCTCACCATCCATTTCAATGATTCAGTGGACTAGTGCGGGTCGGTCCTGGAGAGTGGGGACTTATGCATCGAGATTTGGGGTTGGACGTGGATAGCGCTAAGGTCATCCTTGATCGTCTGCAGAAACGTCTTCGCGTTCTCGGCAGGGGAATCCATCTGTCTGAAGTCGCACGTGAACTGAGCTGTGGAAGTGGCGACGCTGTAGGGCGCGATTTGAGTCCGTACTGGATCTCCACGCTCGCAAGGAGTGCCGGCATGCGGATTGACAAAGGCCAGTATGCGTATCTGCAGGACTGGGGCAGCTCTCGGCGACTGAGTATTCAAGACTCGGTTCAGGCGGCGCTCACTGAGTCGGGAGCGACCGGCGCGCGTCTAGATGACATTTGCATTCGAGCAAATGAAATCTCGTTGAGGCAGTGTTCGAAAATGACAATTCGCCAGGCCCTTCAAACCGTTGGAGCGGTTTTCGAACCCTCAACTGGTCTTTGGACGGCAGATGCTCCTGTCGTCCAAACTGAGGCGAATGATGAGCTGGAGTAGGGGGAGCGATATTTGTTAGCCGGCGCTCCATGGGTTGATCTGAGAAGGAAGTGGTATGCGCTGGGTCGCGGGCTCAAGTCACTGTGCCGCTGTCAGCTTGGACGGCAATGCGGGCCACGACTGTGCTGAGACGATGGCCAAGAGCTTCGCCCCCAGCGCGTCGAAGGCCCGCGCCTGTTCGGTTTGGCGCCGATCCTGGATGTAGATGCCG